>JANOXT010000222.1:0-2549 GCA_031418555.1 Lysobacterales bacterium
CGAAACCGCCAAAGCCAACGGCATCGAACCCTACGTCTACCTGCGCCGCGTGTTCACCGATTTGCCGAACGCACAGCGCGTTGAGCAGGTCGAGGCATTGTTGCCATGGAACGTCAAGAGTGGGGTTGGTTAGGCGCTTACTCCGGCGGCGCGTTCTTCGATATCCGTGACGGAAAAATCGCGCGGGTGACGAATTACTACAATCTGCAGGATTGGATTGCGCAGGTGAGATGATGAGGCTGCGACGCATGGATGCGACGCATGGATTTGTAGGCTGGGTGCTGCGCACCCAACTGATGCATCAAGACGTATTTGCTGGGCCTATGACCCGGCCTATTGCATCGTTGATTGATGCGGCACCTTCCTGATGACGGCGTTTGGCGAGGAAGCCCGCGCATGGTGTCAGGGCTTGCTTGGCCAAGCAACGTGCACCTTCCGGTTTTGCATGACGCAGTCCCGCAGGTACAAATTGATCAGGCTCTGATAGGGAAGCCCTGCCTCATTGGCCATCGCCTTGAAGTACGTCACGACGTCTTCCGAAAGACGCATTGACACCGGCTTCTTGAGCTTGGCTGCATACGGGTTCTTGCGAGATTTAAGTTTGGAAAAATCATATTCGGATTTCATGGTCGTCACTGCCCGTAGAAAGCGCTTTCATGGTTTGTGGCTTTACGCGCTGAGATGATGCGGATGACATTGCCGCTGTCACTCTCACAGTGGCAGACCAGAAGAAGCTGGGTGCCGCTGCTCATGCCAAGCATGAGAAAACGGTCTTCATGAGACGAATGCGGCTCATCATAAAACTGGACCGCGAACTCATCGTAGAAGACAGATTGAGCCTCTTCGAAGGAAACGCCGTGCTTCTTTAGATTCGACTTGGCTTTGGCCGGCGCCCATTCAAAAGTTATCATCCATACATTGTATGGATAGCTGATGCTTTTACAAGCATGCCCAACGGTGCAGCGAGCTGGTTTTCAACAGCCGAATGGCTGGTCAGCCCGCTCTACCGCGGTGCATCAGCGGCGACGCACCGGAATCCCGCTCGCCGGAAACCGCGCTACGTCTTCGCCGCCTTCGCGGATCGGTGCGCCGTGTTCGGGCGCCCACGCGAGCGCTGAGATGATTTCCCAGGTCGCGGGCAGGCGGCCACTGTCGCGAAAACTTTCGTAAGTGTTCGCAGCGGCGGCGAATCGCGCTTTTCCGGTGAGGGTGTGGCGGCGTGCGTGCAGCGCGTTGGTGGCGCCGATGGCGCGCAGCTCGCGCATCAGTGCGGGCAGGTCGTCGTAGCGGGTGATCAGGTCGTCGCGGTCGAGGACCGGGTTGCGGAAGCCACTGGCGATCAGCGCATCGCCAAAATGCGCAATCGATGCGAACGGGCTGACGTGCGGGATGGCGTCCGCTTCGGCGAAAGCGACGCGCAGTTCGTACAGGGTGTCTGGGCCGAAGGTCGACACCACCAGCATGCCGCCGGGTTTGAGCACGCGACGGAAGCCGGCGAACACCGCCGGCAGATCTTCAACCCACTGCAGGCACAGATTGGAGAACAGCAGATCGACACTGTGGTCGGCCAGCGGCAGTGCGCGCGCGTCGGCGCAAAGGCGCGCGGGGCTGCGCGTGAGCAGTCGCGCAAGCGGGCGCGGCAGCGCGCGCGCGAAGGCCGATGCATCGGCGTCGTGCTGGCGCAGCATCGGCATCGCAAGATCAAGCGCGAGCACCTGGGCTTTCGGCCAGCGTTGTTGCATGGCGCGCGATGCGTGGCCGGGGCCGCAGCCGATATCGACGACCAGCGACGGCGTTTGCGCATCACCTTCGCGGCCTTCCGCGTAGTAGTCCAGCGATTCGAGCAGACGCCCTTCCACCTCGACCTGCAGTGTCGCAGCGGAGGTGTAGCTGATGGACGCGCGGGAGAACGCGCGGCGGACCTGACGCGGGTCGAACAGCGTGTTCATTGCGCGACACCTTCGGTCAGGAACGTCGTCACGTGCGCAGCGACTTCATCGACATGGGTGAGAAACGGCGCATGCCCGGCGTGTTCGATCTGCGCGAACGTCACCGGCGCATGGCCGCTCTTTTCGATGATCGCCACCGTATCGCGCATCGCGCGTGGGTCAACGAGACGGTCGCGACGACCGGCGATCCATAAACTCGGTACACGCAAATGGGCGAGCAGCGGACGCTGGTCGGTGGTTTCGAGAATATGCAGGCCGTCGATCAGGATGCGCGCCGCCGGTTCGCCACGCGCGAACAGTTCGGCGCGCAGTGCGCGCAACTCGTCTTTGGCGTGATCGGAGCCGAAGGCTTCCAGTGCGACAAAGCGGTCGAGCGTGGCGCGATAGTCGTCGCTGAGACCTTTTGCGAAATCGCGGAAGATTTCCGCCGAAACGCCGTAACGCCAGTCGGCTCCGCGGACGAAACACGGGCTGCTGCACAGCGCAATCAGCGCCGGCACCTGTGCGTGGCCGTGCTCGACGCCACGCACCGCGGCGTGCAGCGCGAACATGCCGCCCAGCGACCAGCCCAGCCACGGCGCGACCGGCACCTGCGCCTGG
>JANOXT010000223.1:0-4116 GCA_031418555.1 Lysobacterales bacterium
TCACCGCGCGCAGACGTGGTGGCTGCGGGGCTCGCGTTCGTCGACGGGTTTCTGTCGCCGTGGTTTTATCTGCCGGCGGTGGTGATCGGCTTCGACCCGCTGCTGGTCGGCGCGTGCTTCGGCTTGATCCTCGCTTACCAGCAGTGGCTGCATACCGACACCATCGGCCGGCTCGGCTGGCTGGACGCGATCTTCAACACGCCCTCGAACCACCGCGCGCACCATGCGATCCAGCCGCAGTACATCGATCGCAACTACGGCGCGGTGTTGATGGTGTGGGATCACCTGTTTGGCACTTATGTGCGTGAGCAAGAGACGCCGGTGTACGGCCTGACCGTACAAATCGGCTCCGCGCATCCGTGGCGCGTGCATGCGGCCGAGGCCATCAAACTGTGGCGCGACGTGAAACATGCGCGCAGCTGGCGCACGCGGTGGGCGCTGCTGTGGAAGCCGCCTGGCTGGGTGCCGGCCGAATGACCGGAGAAACGGATACGCTGATATTGCGCATCAAGCGCTGATGTCCATCTGCTTATCATTGAACACATGCGAGCGCCAATGAAGAAAATATTTGCATACGCACTGTTGGCGCTTTCTGCCGTGGGCTGGGGCGGTATTGCTGCCTTGCCGCTTTTGAATATTTCAATGAGTGCTGCTGCCGCGTGGACCACTGCGCTGCTGATTGGCGGCGAGATTTGTTTCTTTTCTGGCATCACTCTTTTAGGTAGTGAAGCCTGGCAGAAAATAAAATCGGCGTTCAAGAAGAAATAGCGGATGCGGCAAAGGTATGCCCACGGCATTTTTTTTGGCGCGAACCTCTGACCATTCGTTCAAGCCGAAAGTCCGGCATTGGGCCGTCGCCCATGCGGATGCGCTATCTGATGATCCAGACCGGATCAGCGCTTCAGACAGCGCGCGAAAAACGCCTCCGTCAGCCGATACCGATGCAGCAGATCCGCGCCGCGCAGGCCGTGTTTGGCGCCGGGATAGGTCATCAGATCGAACGGCGTTGCGCGCTTCTGCAGCGTGCTCATCAGCTTGGTCGAATTGCTGAACAGCACGTTGTCATCGGCCATGCCATGGATCAGCAGCAGTGCGTTGGGTTTGATGCCGCCGACGTGTGTAAACACACTGGCTTCGCGGTAGCCGTCGATATCTGCTGCCGGCAGATTCATGTAGCGCTCGGTGTAATGGGTGTCGTACAGCGCCCAGTCGGTGACGGGTGCGCCGGCCACGCCGCAGGCGTAATCGTCGGCGGCCTTGCCCAGCAGCATCAGGGTCATGTAGCCGCCGTTGGACCAGCCGTACACGCCGATGCGTGCGCCATCCACCCACGGCTGCGCGCGCAGCCACGCGACGCCTTGGCGTTGATCGTCCACTTCCACGGTGCCCTGTTTGCCGTACAGCGCGCCGCCGAAATCCGCACCGCGCCGCGGCGTACCGCGATTGTCGACGGTGAACACCACATAGCCCTGCTGCGCCATGTACTGATTGAAGAAATGGTCGCCGCGGCCCGGCCAGCTGTCGGTCGCGGTCTGCGCTGCGGGGCCGCCGTAGACGTACACCATCACCGGATATTTTTTTGCAGGATTGAAGCCCGCCGGCTTGATCAGGCCGTAGTGCAGCGGTGTCCTGCCGTCCGCTGCGGTGAGCGTGCCGAATTCGACCGGACGATGCGCGGCAAGATACTTCGCGTACGGATGCGCGGGTGTGGCCGGATCGTTGTCGACAAGATTCGCCACGAACGTACCATTGGCGCGATGCAGCGCGATCTGCGGCGGCGTGCGCGCGTTGGACCAGCTGTCGACATAGACGCTGGCGTTCTTCGCGAAGCTGGCGCTGTGCATGCCGGGCGTGGTCGACAGGGTGCGGACTTCTCCGCCCGCAAGCGGCACCGCATGGATCTGCGATTCGCGCGGCGCGGCATCGCCTGCGGTATCGCGACCGGCGCTGAAGTAGACCAGACCTTTCGCCTCGTCGACCGCCAGCAGCGCATCCACCGGCCAGTTGCCGCGGGTGAGCTGGGTGAACTTTTTGCCGTCTTTGCTCGCGAGATAAAGATGTTCGAAACCGCTGCGTTCGCTGGCCCACAGAAAGCGGCCGTCTTTCAGGAAGCGCAGATCGCTGTGCAGCGGTACCCAGGTGTTGCTGGTTTCGGTGATGAGCGTGCGCTGTTGGTTTGACGCGAGCGCAACTTCGATCAATTCGAGTGTTTGCTGATCGCGCGACTGGCGTTGGAAGGTCAGATGCTGCGGGTCGCGCCAGTCGACGCGGGCGAGATACATATCGGGGCTTTTGCCCAGATCGATCCACTGCGGTTTTGCATCGCGGTTCGGTGCGATCGTCGCAAGCTGGATGGTCACATTGGTGTCGCCCGCCGCCGGATACCGTTGCTCCACCACGTCGGTACGATCCGGATACACCTCATAGCGTTTCTGCACCGGCACCTTGGCTTCATCGATGCGCGCGAACGCGATGGCGGAATCGTCCGGCGCCCACCAGTAGCCGGTGTGGCGATCCATTTCCTCATCGGCGACGAATTCCGCGATGCCGTTGCCGATCACATCGCTGCCTTCGCTGGTCAGCTGCACTTCTTCGCCGGTCGCAATATCGATGACCCACAAATTGCGCGCGCGTACGAAGCTGACGTAGCCGCCTTTCGGCGAGACTTTCGGGTCGGTGGCAAAGCCTTCCCCGGTAGTGAGCTTGCGCACCGAAGCTTTGCCAGCGCCGTTGAGGTCGTACAGATACAGTTCGCCGCCGAGTGGAAACAGCAGGGTGTTGCCGTCGGGCGACCACTGGTAGTCGACGATGCCCGACAGCGCGGCGGTGCGCTGACGCTCACGTCGGGCCTTTTCTTCGTCGCTCAGCACTTCTTCGCCGGGCAGCACATCGCTGGAGTCCACCAGCAGCGCGGATTGGCCGGTGGCGACATTAAACGCCCACAGATCAAGACGATTGCGGTCGCGGTCCTTGCCGCGCAGAAAGGTTACGCGTGAACCATCCGGCGCAATCTGCGGTTTGAGCAATGTCGGCCCGGACAGCGGCGCATCGCCGGTGATGGCTTCCAGCGTGAGTTTGCCGGCGGGGTCTGCGGCGTATGCGATAGGCATGGCGAAAAGGCTGCTCAGGACGATCATGACGGTGGTGCGGATCATGGCTTCGCACCTTGTCCGAACAGCACCTTGCGCTGTTCTTCGCTCAGCCGCTGACCGGCGGTGGGGTTGATCTGCTTGGTCCACGCATACGCGCGCTTGGTGGCCGGGCGCGCGGCAATGACGTCGCGCCAGCGGCGGACTTCGGGATACGGTTCAAGGTCGATCGGCGCAGTTTTGTACGGGTCGATCCACGGGTAGCAGGCCATGTCGGCGATGGTGTAGTCGTCGCCGACGATGAACGTGCGGCCGGCGAGACGCTTGTCCAGCACGCCCAACAGGCGATGCGCTTCGCGGGCATAGCGGTCCAGCGCGTAAGCGATCTTGTCCGGCGCATAGACATTGAAGTGTCCGTACTGCCCGGTCATCGGGCCCTGTCCGGCCATCTGCCAGAACAGCCATTCCAGCGTTGCGGCACGGCCGCGCGGACCGGCAGGCAGAAAGTGGCCGGTCTTTTCGGCTAGATACAGCAAGATTGCGCCCGACTCGAACACGCTGATCGCGGCGCCGCCGTCGGCCGGCGCGGTGTCGACGATCGCCGGCATGCGGTTGTTCGGCGCGATCGCCAGAAATGCCGGCGCGAACTGCTCGCCGGTGCCGATGTTCACCGGCTTGATCGCATAGGCCAGCGGCGCGCCGGCTTCGACCAGTTCTTCCAGCAGCAGGGTGATCTTGTGGCCGTTGGGCGTGGGCCAGTAGTGCAGTTCGATCATGGCGTCGACTCGGTCGGGGCTGGAGGAGCGCTGGCGCGCGATACCGCAGTGTAAAGCGCGGTCCGGGCGTCCGGGCCAGTCATCGCCGCACGGACGGCGCTTGGCGTTGTCATCGGTCGCCGCTACGCTGTCTGGACTGTCGACAGCCCGATCCCGCCCGAGTCCCCATGTCCAAGACCATCAAAAAGCCGCTCAATCCCCTGTCCCGTCTGATCTTCGCCTCGCGCTGGCTGCAGCTGCCGCTGTATCTG
>JANOXT010000224.1:0-5307 GCA_031418555.1 Lysobacterales bacterium
CACTGCATTTTCTGGATGTAGGGCATCACGACAAACTTGTCCGAATGGTCGAACGCGCTGTCCGGAAAAAAGGCTGATCTGAACCTGCAGCGGCGCGGTCAGCTCATCCGCGGCCATGCATTGACGATTTTGCAGAACAGCTCTGCCGTGCGTTCGGTGTCGTACACCGCCGAATGCGCCTCTTCGCCGTTCCAAGACAGTCCCGCTGCATGCACTGCGCGCGCCCGCACGGTCTGGCCGTAGGCCACGCCGGCCAGGCTCACTGTGTCGAACACGCTGAAGGGATGGAACGGATTGCGCTTGTGCTGCGTGCGCGCGACCGCCGCATTCAGGAAATTGAGATCGAAGTGCGCGTTGTGGCCGACCAGGATCGCGCGCTGACAGTCGTGTTTGCGCACAGCGGCGCGGACGGCGGCGAAAACGTGATCCAGCGCGTCGCGCTCTTCTTTGGCGAGGCGAAAAGGATGGTCGAGGACAATGCCGGTGATCTGCAGCGATTTCGGGTCGATGTCGGTGCCCGGCGCCGGGATCAGATGCGCACTGGCGGTTTCGCCGGGCACCAATAGGCCGTTTTCGTCGATATCGACCGGCTGGACCGCGATCTCCAGCAACGCGTGGCGGTTCCAGTCGAATCCGCCG
Source organism: Lysobacterales bacterium (assembly GCA_031418555.1). Taxonomy (GTDB): domain Bacteria; phylum Pseudomonadota; class Gammaproteobacteria; order Xanthomonadales; family Xanthomonadaceae; genus Lysobacter_I. The sequence goes on from JANOXT010000224.1 coordinate 640, forward strand.
GTTTCCACGTCGACCACGACCGGCAGATAACCACGGAAACGTTCCGACATCTTTTTGTGCTGCACGGGGGCTGTGGCGGCTTCGCTCATGCGCGAAAGCGTAACAGATGCCCAGGAGCCCCCGACCTGTCGGAGGTCAGTCTTGTCGTGTGCCGAGAATCGTGCCTTCTGCTTGCATCATCGCCAGCATGGCCGCGCCGTCGCGCAGGAACGCGTCCAGGTCTGCTGCGCCGGCTTCAGCCGCCAAGGCAAGCAAATGCTCGCGCCCGCTCAGTTCAGGGTCCCCGTCCAGCCGCTGCAGCAGCCGGAACGACAGCGGCGTGAGCGCATGGAAGCTCACGGTGCCGTCGGCATCGCGACGCAGCATCAGTAGGGTGGGGGCCTCCGGCGGGGTCTCCGGCCGATAGTTCGGGCCGATCCGATGCACCGGCCACACGTAGGCCAACGGCCATGCTAGCGGAGACACGAGTGGGCGGCCGTCCAGCAGGTTGCCGCGCGGATCGTGCGCGATCTCGTCGCTGCGCGCTTCGCTGATCTGCAGCGCCAGTTCGATCCATTCGTAGTGCGCCAATTCGCGCAGCCACGGCGGATCGTCGTGCCCGGCGTCGCCGTTCTGATCAATGCTTGCGCGGGTGTCGAGATAGCGCAGAAATTCGCGCGCCAGCTCGGTGAACAGCGGCGTCTGGCAGTCGTGATCGCGATAGAACGCGCGGATCAGCCCACCCCAGCCATCATCGCCGTAGAGCTTGCGCAACACCGGGAAGTTGCCGGCCAGCATGCCCTCGACGTTGTTGAAGAACAGTTCGCGATAGATCTTCAGCCTGCGCGCTTCAATGCCGGAGGGCGGTGGGACGTTGTCCGGATCGCGGATGTACGCGGCCAGCGCATCCTGCTGTGACGCGAGCAGGCTGTCGTCCATGTCAGGCGGCCCAGCGCCGGGCATGCGGTGGCGCTCCGGCGATGCGGCGGCGCACCTGCCCAAGTTCGTCGAGCAGTTCTTCGAACGGCGGCAGATTGAAGTCGCGTTCCAGCAAGGTGGGGCGCTGGCCGAACAGGCGATAGGCTTCTTCCAACAAATGCCAGACCTGCGCGTTGACAGCGCTGCCGTGGGTGTCGACCTTGAGATCTTCGGCTTCGTCGTAATGGCCGGCGACGTGGATGTAGGCCACGCGATCGCCGGGCAGGGCGGCAAGAAATGCCGACGGGTCGTAGCGGTGGTTGGTGGCATTGACGATGATGTTGTTCACATCCAGCAGCATCAGGCAGTCCGCTTCGGCAAGCACCGCATTGATGAAGTCGATTTCGCGCATCGGCGGCTGGGCGGCGGATAAAGGCAGCGCTGCGTAGTAGGAAATATTCTCGATCGCGATGCGCTGGCCAAGGATGTCCTGGGTGCGACGGATGCGTGCCGCAACGTGATGCACGGAGGCTTCACTGAAGGGCAGCGGCAGCAGATCGTAAAGCTGGCCGCGGCTGTCGCCGCAGGCGCTGAGATGTTCGCTGTACAGCGGGCATCGGTGCGCCTCCATGAACTTGCGGACCTTGAACAGAAAGGTTTCGTCCAACGCAGCCGGACCGCCGACCGACAGCGACAGGCCATGGCAGATCACCGGATAGCGCGATGCAAGCTCGGCGAAGCCGTCGCCCAGCGCGCCGCCGACGCCGATCCAGTTTTCGGGCGCGGTTTCGAGGAAATCGAAGCTGCCAGCGGACGCGCGGCGCATCGCCGGCATCAACGGTCGGCGCAGTCCAAGCCCGGCGGCATCGTTGGGGAGCTGAAGTGGCGTCATCGAAGAAGGAATAAAGTCTTTTGCCGACGCGGTGTGCCGGACAGGTGGGTCACAGAAACAAAAGGCGGCCGCAGTGCGGCCGCCTTGAAACGCTGACCATCGTCATCGACGACGGCCACGGCGGCATTACATCGCGCCGCCGCACTTGCCTTCGCCGCATTTGCCTTCGGCAGCTTTCTTTTCTGCAGGCGCGGCAGACTTGTCGCCGCCGCACTTGCCTTCAGCAGGCTTCTTGTCGGCGCCGCAGCTGCCCTCGCCGGCGGCTTTGTCGCCACCGCACTTGCCTTCGGTGGCCTTCATTTCATCGGCACTGATGGCGCCATCCTTGTTGGTGTCGTGCATGGCGAAATTGCCGCCGCCGTCTTTGTGCGCAGTGTCGTATTCGGCCTTTGAAATGCTGCCGTTCTTGTCGGTATCCATCTTGTCCATGCCGCACTTGCCTTCACCGCATTTGCCTTCAGCGGTTTTGTCGGCACCGCACTTGGCTTCGGCGGCCTTGTCGGCGCCACAGCTGCCTTCGGTGGCTTTGGCGCCGGCGGCGACATCGGCGCCCAGCAGATAGCCCTGGGTGAGCGGTGTGGAAGCGAAGGCGGAGGCGGACAGCAGCAGACCGCTGGCCAGGGCGGCGGATATGGCAATGGCAACGGGTTTCTTGGTGGTGGACATGATGTGGTTCTCCTGGGTGGTGGGTCGGGACGTGGGATATGGAGGCGGGGATATTTAGGCGGGGATATGGAGGCGCGTGGGGGAATCGAGGTGCAGCCATGTCACCGGGAAATCCTAGCGCGTAACCGCCAGCACGGGTATCTCTGCAAGCGATGGGGGTGCGAGGTATTGTCGGGCCAGGCTGCGCGCGCGGTGCAGTCGCGCTTTGGCGGCTTCCGGGTGAAGCGACAGGGCCGAGGCGATTTCGGCGATGGTATGGCCCTCAAGATCGCGCATCAGGATGATCTCGCGATAGTGCACAGGGAGCGATGCGAGTGCGTTGGCGACATCGCGGATCAATCCATTGGGCGCGGGATAGTGCGGACCGTCGATCTCTTCAAGGTCGGACGGCTGCATGAGCAAATAGCGGGTTGCGCGTTTCATCCGGTTGCATTCGCGCTTGACGATCCGGAACAGCCACGAATTGTAGGCGTCGAGTTCGCGAAGCGCGCTGAGCTTGCGCGATACCAGTAACAGACTTTCCTGTACCGCATCCTCGATATCGTTGATTCCGCAGTGATATTCGGCATAACGACGCAGATCCTGACGCGAGCGCACCAGCACCCGCTCAAGCGCGCGAAAGTCTCCGCCCCGGGCGGCAGCGAGAGATTCCTGAAATTCCGGGTCGTGCTGCAATGGCCTCTCCTGTGGGTTCGCAATCTACGCCATGCAGCGTTTGCGGTTGTGCACAAAGAGTTAGGCCGGTGGGCGTCCGGTGCGCTGCAGGTGGCTCAAGCACGCAAGTGTTCAGGCTTCATTTATCCAACTGAAGCTGGGATTCAGACAGGGAATGGCCAACGCCGGGGCGTCGCCGCCGTTGTCGTGGAAACGCGCAGTTGCCTCATCCATTCGTGCGGCAGTCCTGTTTCGCTATTGCCAGCGGCTCAACTTGCCGAGCTGGTTTCGTCGCGTTTCTCGCGCGGCGGCAGAGGACCTTCGCCGTACTCCTGGAACCACAGATTCTCGGCGATATTAGTGGCATGGTCGCCCACGCGCTCCAGATTCTTGGCCATGAACAGCAGATGGGTGCAGGGCGTGATGACCCGGGGATCTTCCATCATGTAGGTCAACAACTCGCGGAACAGGCCGGTGTACTGGGCATCCACTTCGGCATCGCGGGCACGGACCCGCTGCGCAGCTTCGACGTCGCCATCGCGATACGCGGCAAGCACCGCGCGAACCTGCTCGACCACCAGCTGGCCGAGCGCATTCAGGCCTCGGGTATGCGGCAGCGGCGGCGCCAGATTCAGCGCGTTCGACCGTTTGGCGACATTGGCGGCGTAATCGCCGATACGCTCGATATCCGAAGCGATCCGCAGCGCGGACAGGATTTCGCGCAGGTCGCGCGCCAACGGCCCACGCAGCGCCAGCTTCATCGCGTCGTGACTGACCTGCAGTTCCAGCGCATCGATCGCTTCATCGTTGGCGATGATGCGCTCGGCGGCCTTGCTGTCGCGGCGCTCGACCACATCCAGCGCTGCTTCCAACTGGGAGGCCGCCATTTCGCCCATGCGCAGGATTTCTTCCAGCATGACCCGACGTTCCTGATCATGGCTTTTGACGATGTGGTTGTGCGGCTGGGTGTTCATGGGGTGAACTCGGGAAGAAGGAGTGAATACCGTTTGAAACAACAACCGGTAGAGCGGGTCGACCAGCTGTTCGGCTGTTTAAAGCCAGCCCGCGGCCATGCGTCCGGGGTAGGGCAGCGCCCTGAAGGTCGTTTTACAGATGCTAATCATGACTTTCATTTTTACCCGAACCGGCCGGTGATGTAGTCCTCGGTCTGCTGCTTGGATGGCGAAGAGAAGATTTTTCCGGTGACGTCGTGTTCGATCAGATCGCCCAGATACATGAAGGCGGTGTAGTCGGAGACGCGCGCGGCCTGCTGCATGTTGTGGGTGACGATTGCGATGGTGTAATCCTGCTTCAATTCCTCGATCAGCTGTTCGATCCGGCTGGTCGAGATCGGATCCAGCGCCGAGGTTGGTTCATCCAGCAGCAGCACATCCGGGCGCAGGGCGACCGCGCGTGCGATGCACAGCCGCTGCTGCTGGCCGCCCGACAGGCCCAGTGCGCTCTGGCCCAGTTTGTCTTTCACTTCATCCCACAGCGCCGCCTGCCGCAGCGCTTCCTCCACCCGCAGGGCCATGTCCGCTTTCGGCAGGCGCTCGTGG
>JANOXT010000225.1:0-4707 GCA_031418555.1 Lysobacterales bacterium
ATAATTTCTGCATCTTGCTGCTTATTGATCCGGCCAAGAGAAGTTTGAACTTTGCATGCGTTCGTAAGAGGGGCTTCAGGCCCGATCTTTTGAGAGTTTCGCAATGACCGCACAGACCCATGTGGTGATCGTCGGCGGCGGCTTCGCCGGGCTATGGGCGGCACGCGCGCTGGCCAAGGCGCCGATACGCATCACGCTGCTGGATCGCGGCAATCATCATTTATTCCAGCCGCTGCTGTATCAGGTCGCAACCGCGGGTCTGTCGGCGCCGAATATCGCCGCGCCCCTGCGCCATACTCTGCGACGGCAGAAAAACGTCACGGTGCTGCTCGGTGATGTCGACCGCATCGCGGCCGATGAGAAGCACCTGCGGCTCAGCGATGGACGCACGCTCGATTTCGATTATCTGCTGCTCGCCAGCGGCGCGACGCACGCGTATTTCGGTCACGACGATTGGGCGGCGCATGCGCCCGGGCTGAAGACGCTGGACGATGCGCTGGAAATCCGTCGCCGCATCCTCACCGCATTCGAACGTGCGGAAGCCGAAGACGACCCCGAACGCCGTGCGGCGTGGCTGACGTTCGCGATTGTCGGCGGCGGCCCGACCGGCGTAGAGCTTGCCGGCACGCTGGCTGAAATCGCGCGGCATACGCTGCACGGTGAATTCCGTCGCATCGATCCGCGCGGTGCGCGCGTGCTGCTGCTCGAAGCCGGGCCGCGCGTGCTGTCGAGTTTTCCCGAAGCGCTGTCGGCGAAAGCGCGCACGCAGCTGGAAACGCTCGGCGTCGAAGTGCGCACAGGCGTGCCGGTCGCGTCGATCGACGCGGAAGGCGTGCAGCTCGGCGATGGTCATGCTGTCGACTGCCGCATCGCCGCGCGCACCGTGCTGTGGGCCGCGGGCGTCGCCGCCTCGCCGCTGGCGCGCGATCTCGGCGTGCCGCTGGACCGCGCCGGTCGGGTGATCGTCATGCCCGACCTCAGCGTGCCGGGACACCCGGACATCTTTGTCGCCGGCGATCTCGCATCGGTGCAGCACAAGGGTCAGCCGGTGCCCGGCGTTGCGCCCGCGGCGAAACAGATGGGCCGTCACGTTGCGCATGCGATCCGCGCCCGCCTTCAGGGGCGCGCGGCAATCGCTTTCCGCTATCGCGACTTCGGCAACCTCGCCACTATCGGCCGGATGGCGGCGGTGGTCGATCTGCACGGTTTCAGATTCTCAGGTGTGCTGGCCTGGTGGTTCTGGCTGGCCGCGCATGTGTTCTTTCTGATCGGCTTCCGCAACCGCATGGTGGTGCTGATCGATTGGGCGCAGGCGTATTGGAGCTATCAGCGCAGTGCGCGGATCATTCTTGGAAAAGATCGCATATCGTAAGCATCACGCGCGCTCCACGCGGCAGGCGTAACACCCGGGCTGTGCGTAGTGGATGTGGATGTACGCGGTGCGTTCGATCGCGAACAGCCGCGCGATGCCCTGTTCCAGATCGGTACCCGGCATCACGTCAGCCCAAACCATCATGCCCCGTGCATCGTAGGCGCGCAGCGACAGCACGCGTCGACGCAGCAGCTCAGGTACGGCGTCGATTGACGGCAGCGCCTGCGTTGCGGCTTCACGCACATACACCGGCCCGGACGCGCGATACGGCGTACTGACCTGATGGTGATCGTAAGGCAACAGCAGCAGGCGTTCGCCTTCGACCGCATCCTGCAGACTGACACGGCATGGATAACCGCCGCTGGCATCGGCAACAACGCGGCGAATATCGCGGGCGCGCAGGGCGTCATCGTCCAGCGCGAACAGTGAGGCAAAAGTATCGGCGGGCAAGGCTTGGATATGGAACGACATGACGACAGTACTCGTTACGGAAAGCCATATCGTCCGCGCTGCGTATTCGTCGCGATATCCGTTTCTTGCGAATGTCTCGCGGTACGCTCAGTCGCTGCCTGCGTTTACGACGATTGCGTCGCTGATCCGCATCAGCGCGGCGCGCAGCGCATCAACATCGCCGGCGGGCACTTCGGACCAACCGGGCAGGTCGCCCAGACCGCAGGCCGCGGTCGCGATCACCGGAATACCGCGTGAAATAGCGGCCAGCAGCGCGCGCGGTTCATGCTCGACCCATGCGGGCAGCACCACGATATCGCACTGCGCAAGCGCATCTTCGACATGTTCGATCCTGCGCAGCGTCGTGGTTTGCCAGCGCGCCGGTTCGCCGCCGTCGCGCATCGGCAAAATGACGTCTGCATTCAACCCGGACAACGCGGCAGCCAGTTCCAGCGCGCCTTTTCGCACCAGGCTCGATGCAGGGAAATACACGCGCATGGGGCCGGGGCGACGTTCGCGGTTCGCGGTGTCCGCGACCGGGATTTGCCAAGGTAAGGCCTGCGCTTTCTCGCCCGCCACATGCAGCATGCCCGCATGTGGACCGATCCAGCGTTCGGCGCCGTCCAATGCATCGCGCTCGTCGCGCAGCAGCGCTTCATCGGCGCGAAAATCACGCAGCGTCGGCTCGTCCGGACAACGCGCCGCTGCGGTTTCAAGCTGCGCATGGATCCGGGTCATCGGCAGCGCCCGCATCAACACGTGGTAGCGCCGACCGGCCAGCGCGCCGCTACGCCACAGGTGCGGCAGCCATGCTTGATCGATATACAGTTCGAGATGCTCCGGCCGCAGCCGTGCAGCCGCTTCGCCTGCGGCAAGCGCGGCCATCGCTACCGCGCGTCGTGCCGGCGGTGAACGCCTCAGCCGATGTTCGACGGCGAGCAATCTGTTGCGTATTCGCGCCGTCAGCGACCCACCGGCACCGATGCGCTCGGCCTGCATAAGTGAGGTCTGCAGAAACTGCGCGTGTTCCGGCATCGGCCGCTGGGTGAGCACCGCAACCACGCCTTCCGCATCCTGCAGCGTCGGTGCATTGCGGAAACAGTCGCCCTGTCCGCAGGTCACGCAATCGCCGGGACGCTGCTGCGGAAGCGTGCCGGCGGCCGATTCAAGGGTCACGTCGATCGCCCGTCGCTGTGTGTGTATTGTTTTGTCGGCGTTGCGCACCCGCACCGTGATCGACGCAGCATCCAGCCCAACCTCCAAACGCAGATCGCAGGGCGCGCGCAGACGCAGATCGACGTAATTCCAGAACACGGTCGCATCGCGATCGCGTGCGGCTGCCGAGCCCGGAATGACCTGCGAGTGCGCGCTGCGTTCGACCACTTCAAAGCCGGCCTTGAGCGCCGCGTCGTACAGCGCATTGGACAGTTGGCACAGGCCGCCGCCGATACTCGGAATCAGACAGCCTTCGCGCAGTTCACGGCCGATCACGAAACCGCGGCTGCGTGAAGGCCTGCCCAACTGCGCCCAGAAACTCAGCACCTCGCCGCGCGACAGTTCGATGCCGTCGAAGGCCAGACGGGCGACGCGCAGATTCTCGATCTTGCCCAAGATCAAGGCGCGCTCGGATGTTTCCTTGCTCGGCCATAGCGGCGCAATCGACTCGGCGATCACCTCCGCGTCCCGCAAGCGTGTACCGACGGGGTGGCGGCGATGGGTACGGTCGAGCAGGTTGATGACGAAGCGCCGACAGCGGAAACACACAGCGCGAAACTCGAACCACAGCATCCCCCATCGGCTGGGTAATGGCGATTGCGATGCGGCGTTCGGCGAAACAGTGATCGACATGAGAAAAGTCGCTTGAGAGCGCGCAGTCTGCACAATCGACCCGGAAATAGAAACGGCCCGGTTGCCCGGGCCATCGTGTTGCCGACAAACAAAGCGGCTTCGTATCAGTGGTAGGCGTCGATGAACTCAGCGTAGGCCGAGACCGTTTTGGTTGCGCCGGTCTGCGTGTCGGTGATGACGACCGACATCGACGCGGTGCCGTCGGCCCCGCCGTTAATCCGAATGCTGCGTGTGCAGGTACGGTTGCTGCTGGCGCATACGCCGGTCCGGCCGGTCTTGAGATCCGTCCAAGCGTAGGAATAGCTGCCCGCAGCCAGCCCCACAACCTCGAAAGAAGCGATAGTCGGGTTGTTGGCGGTGTTCGGCGTCCATGCCGACGCGCAGTAATCGGTTGTCAGCTGGTCGTAAGCGTACGTGTCGACATAACAACCAAGCTTCGCGTTGGAAACATCGCCTGCATAGGCAGGCGCAACGTAGCCGGAAAAGCCGGTAGCGAGCAGCAGGATGGAAACAGCGGAGACTGCGTTGATCTTCATTGGGTGGGTTCCATGTGATGAGGGGAGATCACTAGCGGTCTTCAGCAGCGAGCTGAAGTTGACGAGGAACAAACAGTCCTCATGACCTAATGCGTAAACCCCGGACGAACAGGATCACCGGTCGTTTGACGACGCGCAAAAAAAACGGCCCGGTTACCCGGGCCGTCATTCGTGTCGGTATAGCTGTCTGGTATCAAGCGGCGAACAGCGCCTTCATTTTCTTCAGCGCGTTGGCCTCGATCTGACGGATGCGCTCAGCGGACACGCCATACTCGTCGGCCAGTTCCTGCAGGGTGATCTTGCTGTCGGCGTCCAGCCAGCGGCGTTTGACGATATCCCGCGAACGCGCATCCAGTTTGGCCAGCCCGGTGCGCAGCAAATCGAGCTGGTCGGATTCGCTGTCGGCGCTTTCATAGGTCTGCGCGGGGTCGTGGGCGGCGGGCCACAGATACGCCACCCGCGCCCGAGGACCGTGGTCTTCAACGGCGTCGTCGGGGGCGT
>JANOXT010000226.1:0-7380 GCA_031418555.1 Lysobacterales bacterium
ATAACACCGCTTCGAGATCGCGCGGCGAACCGAGCATGCCAGGACGCCGCTCAAAGGCTTCCCGGAATCGAGAAACCGTCGCAGACATATTGTCCAACGTCCTGCTGGCATCGATCATCCGATCTCCATGAGCAAGCGGTCAGCGATCAGCGCCCCGCGCCACCATTGATAAAACGCAGAAACTCGGAGCGGGTGCGCGCATCGTCGCGGAAGTCGCCGAGCATCTTTGAAGTGACCATGCTGACGCCGCGTTTGTGGATGCCGCGGGTGGTCATGCATTCGTGCGCGGCTTCGATCACCACGCCGACGCCGCGCGGCTGAAGCACATCCTGGATGCAGCGCGCGATCTGCGCGGTCAACTTTTCCTGCACCTGGAAGCGACGCGCATAGGCTTCCACGACGCGCGCAAGTTTGCTGATGCCGACCACGCGGCCGCTGGGTAGATAGCCGACGTGGGCCTTGCCGATGATCGGCGCCATATGGTGTTCGCAGTGGCTTTCGAATTCGATATCGCGCAGCACCACCATTTCGTCGTAGCCGGCGACTTCCTCGAACGTGCGCTTGAGATATTCTTCGGGATCCATGGCGTAGCCGCTGAACCAGTCGCCATAGGCTTTGGCGACGCGCTTGGGCGTGTCCAGCAGACCTTCGCGGGTGGGGTCGTCGCCGGACCAGCGCAGCAGGACGCGGACCGCGTCCTCGGCTTGGGTGCGGGTGACGCCATGGCGCTGGTCGGCGACCGGCTGCGCATCGTGGGCAAGAGTGGATGCGTCGTGAAGCGCGTCGTGGTCGGCGGGGCACATGTCGGGGATCTCGATAGGAGCTTCGGTGGGGCTTCAGTAGGAAATTTCAGCTGGGCATTTCGATAGGCATTTCGATGGGAATTTCGATGGACAACCCGAGATGGTATCGCGACCTGCCAATAGCTACCCGGTCAACTACGTAAAGGAGTGTCGCGCGGATGCAGAGGGAGCATTCCAAGCCGCGCTTCCAGCCCGGAATCGCGCCAGATGCGGCGTTCGAGCGCACGGTCCAGCGCCGCTGGCGTCGCCCACAGCACTGCGCCGCTGCGCGCGCGCGTGAGTGCGGTGTACAGCAGTTCGCGCGACAGCACGCGCGCATCGGCATCGGGCAGAATCAAGACGATGCGGTCGAACTCCGAGCCCTGCGCCTTGTGCACGGTGGTGACATAGGCCGACGCGTGGGCAGGCAGTTGCGCCGGACGCCAGCCGCGCAGACCCTGCGCGGTATCGAACCAGACCGACGCATCGCCGTGCGCGTCGCGCCAGACCACGCCGACGTCGCCGTTATACAGGCCGTGACGCTCGCTGTTGGCGGCGATCATGAGCAGCCGTCCGTGAAAATAAGGCGTGCGCGCGCCCAGTTCCGCCGCGCACCACGCATTCCAGTGTTCGGCGCCGAACGGGCCGCGACGCAGCGCCGTGAGCACGCGCAAACGCGAGCCGAGCGTCAGCGCCTGCTGCGGATCCTCGGCATCGCGCACCGCTTCGAATGCCGGCAGCGCGTCGCATCGCATGGTGTCGGCGAGCGCGGCGGCATCGCCATGACGCCAGATCAATGCCGGATCGTCGCTGCGCAGACGCGCGATCGCCGCATCGCGGTCGTCGCGCTGGATCGCCTGCGCCAGCGCCTGAAGCGCTTCGGCGTCGGCCTGCCGCCATCCGCGCAGCAGATGTACGCGCGCGCCCATCAACGGCGCGATGTCATCGGTCGACGGTACGCGCATGCCCAGCAATGCACTTGCCGTATCGGCATCCCGGATCGGCAGCGCAAGGCCATCGCCGCAGGTCGCGCAGAGGCCGCCGAGCACATCGCCGGCTTCGACCGCCGGCAATTGATCCGGGTCGCCCAACAGCACCAGCGTCGCCTCGGGCGACACGGCAGCGACCAGCTTGGTCATCAGCGGCAGATCGACCATCGAGGCCTCATCGACGACGATCACATCGAAAGGCAGCGGATGCTCCGCATCGTGGCGGAATGCAACGCGGCCGGGCTGCCAGCCCAGCAGACGATGCAGGGTGCGCGCCTGGCGTGGAATCGCATCGGCGCAGGCATCGTCGAGGCGGTCTGCGAGAAGATCGGCGCGCAGCACATCATCGATGGCTTCGCCCAGTCGCGCAGCCGCGCGGCCGGTCGGCGCTGCGAGTGCGATCCGCGGCGCGACGACACCGCGCGCATGCGCGGCGGCCACCTGCATCGCCAGCAGCCGTGCGACCGTGGTGGTCTTGCCGGTACCCGGACCACCGGTGATCAGCAGCAGGCGCCGATGCAGGGCAACGATGGCCGCCAGCGCCTGACGATCGATGTCGTCATGCGCTGGATGGGCGGGACTGGCTGGATCTCGCGCGAACAGCCGCTGCAAAAACGCAGCGAGACTCGCTTCGACGAGCGTCGCTTCGACGAGCGTCGCTTCGACGAGAGCCGTAGCGTCCTTGAATGGCGCATGCGCGCGCCGATGGAGGTTTTCGGCCAGCGCCTGCTCGTACCGCGCATAGCGCAACAGCGCGATGCGGCCGTTTTCGAATGCAAGCAAGGCGCTTCCACTGCGGGCATCGCGCGCGGTTGCGACCCGCCCGTCCGCGAGCAGCGCATCCGCCCATGCATCGGTGTCCGGCAGCTGCGCGCTGGTGCCGAGCGCATCCAGCAATCGGTGCGTCTCCGCCAGCGCAAAGCTGCTGTGGCCCATCGCCACCGCACGCATCGCCAGTGCGCCGGCCAGCGCTGCCGGCGCGGAGGCGCGCAGCCGGTCGCGCAGCAGCTCCGCGAATGCGATATCGACCTGACGAAGCGCGCCTTCGGCCTGCAGCCGCTGCAGCGCGCGCGAAGCGAGGGTATCGATGCGGGTCTCGTTCATGGCCGATCGTCCGGCAGTGCGCCATCGCGCACGCCATCGAACAAACGGTCGAGCGCGGCCAGCAGCGCTGGCGATACCGCATCGACATGAACGCCGGCGCGCGGGACCGCCGTATGTTCCGGTGACGGCGCATGCAGATCGATGCCTCTGAGGAACAGATACACTGCGCCGCCGAGATGGCGCGCATCGTCGTAGCCATCGCCATGCCGGAGCTTCAGCCAGCGGCGCAGGGCGACGAGATAGATCAGATACTGCAGATCGTAGTCCTGGGTGCGGATCGCGCGTCGCAGACTGTCGGGATCGTACGCCGGCAGCCGATTGGTTTTGTAGTCGAGCACGTAATGCTTGCCGGACGCATCGCGATACACCAGATCGATATAGCCCTGCATCAGCCCATCCAGCGTCGCCTGCGCGGGCCTGCGCGCGCGCGGATAGCCGTGTGCCTGCAGCAGTGCGTGCACGGCATCGATGCGCGTCGGCCGCAGCCGGAAATGGAACGCCATCTCCCGCACCTGCTGCGCAGCGGGAAGATTGCACAGCTGCAGATCGCCGGGCAGCGATACGTTGAGCGCACGCGACACCAGCCGCGCGGTCTGCGCGAGATGCGCGGGCGTGGCGGCCAAACCCTGACGCAGCAGCGCGCTTTCCAGCAGACTGCGCTGACTCTCGGGCCAGCGATCTTCCAGCAGTGATGCCTGCGCCTCGGCATCGCGACGCCACGCGTGCGCATCCGCGACTTCCAGCACCGCATGCACGGCATTGCCGAAGGCGGTGCCGCCGAGGCTGATGACTTCGACTTCCTCGTCCGGAATCGCGACCGCTTCGTCGTCGGCGCCGCGCAGCACCTCGCCGTCGTCGCTGCGCGCATGCAGCGAGGAGAAGCTGTGCAGGCGCAGATCGGTGGAAAAGCGGCGCTTCGCAATACGAACCTGCGTCAGCAGCGCGTGGGTGCTTCCGCGGCGCGCAATCTCTGCAACATCGCGCGTGATCGCAGCCGGTAATGCATGCAGGTCAATATCCTGGACTGTAATACCGCTATCCGTCGCCGAAAGCGCGTCGAGCCGTTCGCGCATGCCTGTGGCGTCCAGCGTGTCGGCCTTGCGGCCCATGCGTGCGCCATCATGCAGCAGCCAGTGCAATGCCGTGTCTTCGGTGCTGCCGTTGCGGCTCCACACCGCGTGGATGGCGTACTTGGCACGTGTCAGCGCGACGTAAAGCAGACGCTGGGCTTCGGCGTCGTCTTCGTCGTCGGCCAGCTTTTTCGCATCGATGTCAGGCGATGCCGGCAGCGCCTTCGCCACCCAGGCGCGCGCCGGGCCGATTGCGCCGAGATGGAAGTCGTAGACCTTCAACGAGGACGGCGGTGCTTCGCTCGACCGTGCCACAAACGGCAGCACCACCACCGCGTACTCCAGTCCCTTGGCCTTGTGCATCGTCGTAATCTGGATCAACCCAGCATCGGCTTCCAGTCGCAGCTGACGGCTGTCGTTCTCGCGGGTGCTTGCGTCGGCCTGCGTGGCGAACCAGCGCAGCAGTTCGGCCGGGCCGTGATGCTGCGGCGCTTCGGCCTGCAGCAGTTCCAGCAGGTGCAATAGATCGGTCAGTCGGCGCGCGCCGCCGATCTCGCCCAGCCAGCGCGGTGCGGCCTGTCGCGCGAGCGGCAGCAGCGCCGGCAGCGGGCCGCGGCTGCGCCACAGCGCGGCGGCGCGGTCGAAGTCGTCGATGGTGCATGCCGAGCGCTGCGTGTCGCTGTCGAAGTCCTCGATCGCCGCGGCGTCGAAGCCCAGCAGCGGCGTCGCCAGCGCGGCGCGGAACAGCCCCGGGCTGCCGGGTTCGGCCAGCGCGCGCAGCACAGTCTGCAGCATGCCCGCGGCTTCGCTGACGAACACGCCATCCTTGCTGAGCAGCGCCGCCGGCAGACCGGCAACGGCCAAAGCGCGATGCATGCGCTGCGCCTCGTCATGGCTGCGGGTCAGCACCGCAATGTCGGACGGCTGCAGCGGTTCGCCGTGCAGGGTGGCGTGCGCGAGCAGATCGGCGATGGCGGCCACTGCGGTCGCGCACATCAGCGGCAGTTCGTCGTTCTTGTTGCGCATTCCTTTACTTGCCGCAGTTCTCTTTCCTGCTACTGGATCGCTTTCCGGCGGCGGCAGCCAATGCAGGGTCAACCCCGGCACGTTCGCATCGTCGATGCGCAGATCGGTGTCGGCCGCGCTGCCCGCCGCGCGCAATGCGTGCAATTCGATACGCGGATCGCGGAACGGCTGCGCGTGCGCGGTGAAGACCGTCTCCAGCGCCTGCAGCACCGCGGGCCGCGAACGATAGTTGGCGTCGAGCGCGTACTCGCCTGCCGCCCCGCCCGCTCCGGCCAATCGGCGCACGCGATCACGGGCGCGCAGATACGTCGCCAGATCGCCGCCGCGGAAACGGTAGATCGCCTGCTTGGGATCGCCGATCAGGCACAGCAGTCGTTGTTCCGGATCGCTCGCGTCGTGGATGCGGCTGAAGATGTCCCACTGCCGCGGGTCGGTGTCCTGGAATTCGTCGATCAACAGCAGCGGCCAGCGTTCGGCGAGCGCGGCGGAGAACGCCGGATCAGCGCTCGCGCGCCAGACCGCTTCGATCAACTGATCCTGGGTGCGTTCGCCGCGAAGATTCATCAGCGCTGCGAACCGCAACTGTGCGTCGTCGCGCAGCGCGTGCAATGCGGCGGCGGCCTCGAATTCGTCGGCGCGCGGCAGCGTGGTGCGCGCCGGGTCGCAGAGTTTCGGCAGATCCTTCGCCAGCGCGGCGGGATGCGACCACACCTCGCGGAGCAGCGCGTACTGCGCGGGATCGCCGTCATCACCGGCCGCGCGACGCCACAGCTGCGCCGCGACTTCGTCCCAGGCGTCGGGCGCGCTGTCGACCAGTTCGACATCGGCCAGCAATCCCGCGCGGAAACCGAATTCACGCAGCGCACGCTGGCAGAATCCGTGGATGGTCGCGATCAGCGCTTCATCGAGTTGCGCCAGCGCCGCACGCAGACGATCTCGGAGCGTGTCGGCGTCGACCGATACGCCCGCCTGCGCAATTACAGCGGCTGCGGCATTCGCTTCGCTGTCGTCGTCGCGCATCGCCGCGCCGTCCAGCACTTTCTGCGCGGCGAGCAGGCGCTGGCGGAGGCGTTTGCGCAACTCCTGCGTCGCCGCGCGGGTGAACGTCACCGCCAGCAGCTGCTGGATCGGCACGCCGCGCTCCAGCAGCAGGCGCAGCAGCACCGTGACCAGCGTGAAGGTCTTGCCGGTGCCGGCGCTGGCCTCGATCAGGCGCAGGCCGTGCAGCGGCAGCGCGAGGCCGAGATCGCCGCTGTCGCCAGCAGGCTGCGGGCGATGATCGGACGCGCTCATGCCTGCGTCTCCAGCGCATCGAAGATCGCTCGTGAGGTCGCGCCGAAATCCCGCGCGCGTGCGCTGTCGACCGCATCGAACAAACCCTGCGGGCGGAACGCGAGCGCAAGCCATGCGTCGGCGGATTCGCCGCGATAATCGCCGAATCCTGGCGTGAACGCCTGCTGCGCCGCCGTCCATGCAGCCGCGTGATCGGGCGGTTGCTTCGCGTTGAATTTTTCGACGTAGGCCCAGCCCGCCTTCGGCGCGAAGGGCAAGGGTTCGCTTTGGCCACGGCGCCACAGCGCGAGCAGCACATCCAATCGCGCCAGCGCGGTGTCGCGGCGGATGCCCGCAAACGTCTGGATCGCGATCTGCGGCGCGTCGTCGGCTGCATCTGCGGATTTTTTCCTGCCGCTTTTGGCTTCGCCCTCGCCCACCAACACCGTGCGCGCATCGGCACCGTGCACGGATGCCAGCAGCAGATGATCGATGCCCGCGCGCAGCCGGCGCTTGCCTTCGAGCTTGCCGGCTTCGAGGATCAGCCGCAGCGGATGGCCGTCGGCGTCGCGATGCACGTCGTCGAAACGGAACGCCACCGGCGCTGTGGCTTCGGCGACTTCGCGCGGCGTCGACGCGGTCAACACGGCGCGCGCTTCCACCCGCAATCCGCGCGCCAGCGGGCGGGTGTCGTCGATCAACGCGTAGCCGTCGCGACCCGGCGGCAGTTCGGCGCGTGCGCGCATGCGGCGGACGATGTCATCGTTCTGGTCGTCGCCCTGATCGTCGTTCTGCTGCGGATCGTCCGCGGTCAAGGTCGCGATCACGGCATAACGAAGCAGCGCATCGCGACCCTGGGGCTCGCGGTCGTCCAGCGTTTCCTCGCGGGTGAGCAGCCGCAGGCCCAGTCGATCCTGCAGCCAGGCTTTTGCCGGATTCGCGAAGAACGCCTGTAGCGCGTTCCGATCTGGCGGCTCAAGCAGTTCGGGCGCATTGATCGCCAGCGGTGCGGTCACGAACGGCGATTCGGCGCTCTGCACGGCGGCAGCCGCAGGCATCGCCCATTCCTTCCGATACGAGAACCGCCGCGGTTCGACGCCGCCGTCGTCGCCCGCGCCGAACGCGCGCGGCGAGAAC
>JANOXT010000227.1:0-13713 GCA_031418555.1 Lysobacterales bacterium
GCTGCAATACGGAGGTTGCAAGGGGGGGAACGCACCTGCACGGGTGACGTCAGGATGATCTTCTCCGGAAGCGCGCACTATATGTGCGCGCTTTTTTTTGGGCGAAAGACAAGCAGAATTTCCGGTCAGCCCGCCCTACCGTTCAGGGACCCGCGCCATCACCCCACCCGCATCGCCGCCTGCACCATCAGCATCGCGACGCAGCCGATCCCGATAAGCCACGACAGCGAGCGCAGCGCGGCGAGGTTGGTGAGATAGAACACGCCGTGAAGTACGCGGCACACGATGAATGCCAGTGCGAGGACCGTGATCCGCTCCGGGTCGACGCCTGCGCCCTGGGCCATCAGCACGGCTGCCGCGAACGGCGCGAAGGCTTCGAAGGCATTGAGGTGGGCGGCATTGCCGCGCTGCACCCGTGGATGGGTCTGCGTCGCCATCCAGCCGCGTGGGTCGTGATTGTCGTAGCCCTTGGCGGCGGATTTGCCGATCGAAGTCCAGAGATAGGGCAGAACGGCGGCGACGAAAATGCACCAGTAAGCGATGGCCATGCGTGGGCTCGAGGTAAAAGAGCGCGCAGATTAGCCGATGCGGCCTGGCAGACTGATGAAATACCTGCGGCAGCAGGTTTTCGGTGACCTGTTAACGCAGCCACGGATGGCTGCACCGGCGAAGCACGCGCGTCAGCAATTGATTCGTATTCGCCGTGAGCACGCCTGGACTAGTACCGGATGTGCGGGCTGGAAAGACTCTTGGAAGGAGATTTTTTCAGCAGCCTGATGAGTGCGGACCGGTCGATAGAGCCGGCTTGAGCCCGCTCTATCGTCGCAGACAATTACAGCGCGTAGCCGAATTGCTGGCTGAACTGTTCGGCGAACTCGGTGTAATCGAAGCGCTGGTTCTGGGTGCCGGGGTGTTCCACCTTCAGCGCGCCCATCAGATTGCCGATCCGGCCGATCGTCGGCCAGTCGTAGCCTTTCTCGATCCCGAAGATCAGGCCGGCGCGGAAAGCATCGCCGCAGCCGGTGGGATCGGTGACCCGGCGTTCGTGGGCCGGCGGGATATCGAGGGTCTTGCCACCGGCGAAGATCCGCGCGCCGCGTGGCCCTTGAGTGGCGATATACGCCTTCACCTTGCCGGCGATCACATCCTCGCTCCAGCCGGTGCGTTCCTGCAGCAGGCTCGATTCGTAATCGTTGACGGTCACATAGTCGGCCTGCTCGATGAAGGCGCGCAGCTCTTCGCCGTTGAACAGCGGCATAGCCTGGCCGGGATCGAAGATGAACGGGATGCGCGATTCGGCGAATTCCTTCGCATTCTGCAGCATGCCATCGCGCCCATCGGGGCTGACGATCCCGAAGCTCACGCCCGGCACGTCGCGGACATGGTTCTCGTACGACCGCATCATCGCCCCGGGGTGGAAAGCGGTGATCTGGTTGTTGTCCAGATCGGTGGTGATAAACGCCTGGGGCGTGAACAGCTCCGGAATTTCTTTCACGCGTTCCAGCGGAATGCCCATCTCGGCGAACCACTCGCGGTAGGGGCCGAAGTCCTGGCCCACGGTGGCCATCGGGATCGGGTCGCCGCCCAGCAGCTTCAGGTTGTAGGCGATGTTGCCGGCGCAGCCGCCGAATTCGCGGCGCAGCCGCGGCACCAGAAACGAGACGTTCAGGATGTGGACCTTGTCCGGAAGAATGTGATTCTTGAACTGATCCGGGAACACCATGATGGTGTCGTATGCAAGGGAACCGCAGATCAGGGCAGCCATCGTGTCTTGTCTTCGCTTGGGAAAGGGAGGTAAGGGCGCTGGGATCAGGGCCTTAAACCGGCCGCATAGGGTAGCCGCTGGCCCGCAGCGAGACCAGCGTCACGACGGGGGCGGGATGTCGGCGGCGTGCTGCCATCAGGCGTGAACGCAGCGCAGCCGCTGCGCGTGAATCCCGCCGTGGAACGTGTTTTTTGTTACGCTAAGGGGCTGCCGAAACCGCGCGCGATGCCAAGGACAGCGTTCGCGACGCGCAGGTGGCTATCTCCCCATGTTTTTCCGGTGGTTCTGCGTCCCGCAGCCTGCCGGCATCCTCCGTCACGCTCCCCCACCGGCACGCTTCCCGATGTTCAAAAAGTTTCGCGGCATGTTCTCCAACGACCTGTCCATCGATCTGGGCACGGCCAACACACTGATTTTCGTCCGCGGTCAGGGCATCGTCCTCAATGAGCCGTCAGTGGTCGCAGTGCGCCACGACCGCGTCGGTGGCGGCAACCGTTCGGTCGCCGCGGTCGGCAGCGAAGCCAAGCTGATGCTCGGCCGCACCCCGGGACACATCACCACGGTGCGTCCGATGAAAGATGGCGTGATCGCCGACTTCACCTACACCGAGGAAATGCTCAAGCATTTCATCCGCAAGGTGCACAAGTCGCGTTTCCTCAAGCCCAGCCCGCGGGTGCTGATCTGTGTGCCCTGCGGCTCGACCAATGTCGAAAAACGCGCGATCAAGGAATCGGCGGAAGAAGCCGGCGCGCGCGAAGTGTTCCTGATCGAAGAACCCATGGCTGCGGCGATCGGCGCGGGCCTGCCGGTGGCCGAAGCCCGCGGTTCGATGGTCATCGACGTCGGCGGCGGCACCACCGAGATCGCGGTGATCGCGCTCAACGGCATCGTCTACGCGCAGTCGGTGCGCATTGGCGGCGACCGTTTCGACGAGGCGATCATCAACTACGTGCGCCGCGCCCACGGCACGCTGATTGGCGAAGCCACCGCCGAGCGCATCAAGCTGACGATCGGCTGCGCCTATCCGCAGGCCACGGTGATGGAGATGGAAGTCTCCGGCCGCAACCTCGCCGAGGGCGTGCCTCGGATGATCAAGCTCAACTCCAATGAAGTGCTGGACGCGCTGCGCGAGCCGCTGGGCGGCATCACCAGCGCGGTCAAGCTGGCGCTGGAACAAACCCCTCCGGAGCTGTGCGCCGACGTCGCCGAACGCGGCATCGTGCTCACCGGCGGCGGTGCGCTGCTGCGCGATCTGGACAAGCTGATCAGCGAGGAAACCGGCCTGCACGTGCAGATCGCCGACGACCCGTTGACCTGCGTCGCCCGTGGCGGCGGTCGCGCGCTGGAACTGGTCGATATGCACGGCAACGAGTTTTTCTCGCCGGAATGAAACGTCCTGCTCCCTTCCTTTCGCCGTGGCGAAGGGGAGGGTTGGAGAGGGTAGGTTTTGACCTCAATTTTCTCCCGACCCCCTGCTGCGCGGTGTGCAAGGAGAGGAGAGGAGACCAGCAGACCTCCCGCAAGCCTGCAGATCGCCCTCCTGATGCTTTCGCGAACCCCAGACCGAATTCCCTGACGTGCCCTCCTACGCCGGCCCTTCCGCACACCGTTCCGACGAGATCGCGGGCACGCTGCGGCTGTTGGTCGCGCTGACACTGGCGGTGGCATTGATGGTGTTCGACCATCGCGGCGGCTGGTTGACTGCGATCCGCGGTCAGATCGAAGTGATCGCACAGCCGCTGTGGCGGTTGGCGGGCTTGCCGGCCAAGCTCGGCGACACCGTCCGCGACGATGCGTCCAGCCGTGCGCGGCTGGCGAAGGACAATGCGACCCTGCGCAATGCGCTGCTGATCAGCAGTGCGCGGATCGCGCGGCTGCAGACCGCCGCTGCCGAGAACGCGCGCCTGCGCGGCCTGCTTGGCGCAGCGGAGCAGGGCGGGCTGCACGTGCAGCTCGCGCCGATTCTGGACATCGCGCTCGACCCCACCCGCCAGCGCGTGGTGCTGGATATCGGCGCCGACCCGGGCGTAACCCTCGGGCAGGCGGCGATCGACGCCGGCGGACTGATGGGGCAGGTGATCGAAGTCCGTCCGACCACCGCGACCGTGCTGCTGATCACCGATCCCGACCATGCTGTACCCGTTGCGGTCTCGCGCAACGGCATCCGTCTGGTTGCCTACGGCCGCGGCGACCGTCTGGAACTGGCGAACGTCCCCACGTCCAGCGATGTGAAGATCGGCGACCGCATCGTTACATCGGGTCTGGGCGGACGGTTCCCACCCGGGTTTCCGGTAGGCACCATCACTGCGCTGCGCCGCGATGAAAGCCGCGCATTTCTGGTCGGCGACCTGAAGCCTGCGGCCCAGCTCGACCGCGGTCGCGACGTGCTGCTGCTGCGCCGCGCAGTGCCGCCTGCACCTGCAGTGCCGATCTCGCCTGCCACCACTGCACCGGCTTCGACCGCAACACCGGCTGCAACCACCTTGCCGCCAGCAGCGGCTGGAGCGCCGGCCCGATGAGCCGGGTGCGGCGTCCATGGCTGTTTCCGGCAAGCATCGCCGTTGCGCTGCTGCTCGGCTTGCTGCCGTTTCCAGTGATGCTGCAGCCGCTGCGTCCGTACTGGCTTGCGCTGGTGCTGGCGTATTGGCTGCTGGAAGACCACGAACGCGTCGGTCTGGGGCTGGCCTTCGGCGTCGGCCTGCTGGCCGATATCGCCTTCGGCAGCCTGCTCGGCGAGCAGGCGCTGCGGCTGACGGTGATGACCTTCATCCTGCAGCGCTTCCGGCCGCAGCTGCGGTTTTTCCCCATGGCCCAGCAGGCGTTGGCGATCGGCGGCCTGCTGCTCAACGATCTGATCATCGTCACTGCCGCCCACGTCATCTTCGGCCAGCCGATCCGTGGCTGGATGCACTGGTGGACGCCGCTGATCGGCGCGGTGCTGTGGCCGCCGCTGTTCGTGCTGCTGGACGGCCTGCGCGTGGGCCGGAAAAAATAGGCCCCCACGATGCGCCGCCGCTACGTCAAGAATTCCGCACAGGAAGCCACGCAGTTCCGCGCCCGCGCCGCGATCGGCTTCATCGGCGTGCTGCTGGCGCTTGCGGGTCTGGCGCTGTGGTATTTCAAGCTGCAGGTGGTGGAGCACACCGATTACGCCAAACGCTCCGAAGCCAATCGCGTGAAGCAGCGGCCGGAAGTGCCGGCGCGCGGGCTGATCTACGACCGCAAAGGCCGGGTGCTGGCCGACAATGTGCCGGCGTACCGGCTCGACGTGGTGCCCGCCGAAGCCGGAGACATCGATACGCTGGTCGCCTCGCTGTCGAAGATCATCGCGCTTGCGCCCGAGGACATCGCGCGCTTCAACGATACCCGGCGCGTTACCCGCAGTTTTCTGCCGATCACGCTGCGCCTGCGCATCGACGATGAGGAAGCCGCGCGTTTTGCGGTCGACCGCTGGCGCTATCCCGGCGTGGAGCTGGTGCCGTATCTGACCCGTCGTTATCCCTATGGCGATCTGTTCGGTCACGTGATCGGCTATGTCGGCCGCGTCGACAAGCAGGATCTCGAAAAGCTCGGCGCAAACACCGCCGTGTTCAGCCATACCGGCAAGTCGGGCCTCGAGCGTTTCTACGACGCGCAGCTGCGCGGCGAGATCGGCTACGAACAGATCGAAACCAATGTCGATGGCCGGATCATCGGCAGTCTCGGCCGCATCCCCGCGAAACCCGGCATGGACCTGCGCCTCAGCATCGACGTCGACCTGCAGCGCGCTGCGATGATCGCGTTCGGCGACCTGACCGGTTCGGCGGTGGTGCTCGATCCGCGCAGCGGCGAAGTGCTGGCGATGGTCAGCCTGCCGACCTACGACCCCAATCTGTTCGTCAACGGGATTTCGCATGCGAACTATCGCCTGTTGATGGACGATCCGGCCAAGCCGCTGTTCAACCGAAATGTGCTGGGCGGCGTCGCGCCCGGCTCCACGCTCAAACCGCTGATCACGCTCGCGGGCCTCGACAGCGGTCTGCGCACGCCCGACGACAAGGTGCTGTCGACCGGCGAGTTCCACATCGCCGGGCAAAGGCGCGGCTATCGCGATTCGCACGGCGGCGGCCACGGCTGGACCGATGCGCGCAAAGCCATCGGCGATTCGGTCAATACCTACTTCTACAAACTGTCGCTGGACATGGGCATCCGCAAGTTCGACGACTATCTGACCCTGTACGGCTTCGGTGCGCCGACCGGCATCGATCTGGCCGGCGAAACTGGCGGGATCCTGCCGTCGCCGGAGTGGAAAACCAAGAACGCCAAAAAGCAGGGCCCTTGGTATCTGGGCGACACCGTGATTTCAAGCATCGGTCAAGGCTTCTGGAAAGCCACGCCGCTGCAACTGGCGCAGGGTACCGCCGCGCTTGCCGATGGAGGTCTGATGCATCGTCCGCATCTGGTCAGCGCGCAGCGCGACGATTTCGACAGGCCATGGACGATGACCAAACAGCCGCCGCCGCGCGCGATCAGCCGCAGCGCCGCGAACCTGCAGGTGGTGCGCGACGGCATGATCCGCACCGTGCACGGCCCCGGCGGCACCGCGCGCGTGATCAGCGGCGGATTGCCCTATCGCATCGCCGGCAAGACCGGCACTGCGCAGGTGATCAGCCGGCGCGGCAACGTCAGCGTCAATCCGCGCAATCTGCCGATGCATCTGCGTCATCGCGCGCTGTTCATCGGCTACGCGCCCGCGGAAACTCCGACCATCGCGCTTGCGGTGATCGTCGAGGGCGGCGGTTTCGGCGCCAGCACCGCCGCGCCGATCGCGCGCAAGATCTTCGACGCATGGCTGCTTGGCAAGATGCCCGAGCAGGATCCTGCGGTGCTGGCAGCGGCGCTCGCGGCCAATCCGTTCGCGAATGTTGTCAGCGCCGTCAGCACTGCGCCATCCTCCGCAACATCCACAGGCGCCGCATCTGCAGGTGCAGCGCCCGACGCGCCGGGCCCGGCGCGATGACGACCTTCGTCCGCTGGCTGCTGGATCTTTTATTGCGCTTCACGCGCACGCTGGACTGGCCGCTGCTGTTGGCGCTGTTGGCGCTGATGGGCGTAGGCCTCGCCGTGCTGTACAGCGCAGGCAACGAAAATCCGCATCTGGTGATCGCGCAGAGCGCCCGCTACGGCGTGGGCCTGGCCGCGATGTGGCTGCTGTCGCGGGTGCCGACAACGCAGCTGCGCAGCGTGACGCCGCTGGTATTCGCGGGGTCGCTGCTGCCGCTGGTGGCGGTGCTGTTCATCGGTCAGGGCAAACACGGCAATCACTGGATCAATCTGGGCGTGTTCTATTTCCAGCCGGCCGAAGTGCTGAAGCTCAGCCTGCCGATGATGGTCGCGTGGTTTCTGCACCGCGAACGCCTGCCGCCGCGGGTGGCCACCGTACTCACCGCTGGCGCCATCATCGCCGCGCCCACGGTGCTGATCCTGTTGCAGCCAGATTTTGGTACCGCGATGTTGGTCGCCGTCAGCGGCGCGTTCGCGCTGTTTCTCGCCGGTTTGCCGTGGCGCTGGTTCGCCGCCGCCAGCGCCAGCGTCGCTGCTGCTGCACCGGTCGCGTGGTTCTGGATGCTGCGGCCGTATCAGAAAGACCGCATCCGCACGTTTCTCAATCCCGAATCCGATCCGCTCGGCACCGGCTGGAACATCATCCAGTCGAAGATCGCGATCGGCTCGGGCAACTGGACCGGACAAGGCTGGGGCCAAGGCTCGCAGTCGCATCTGGACTATCTGCCCGAGCACACCACCGACTTCATCTTCGCCGTGCTGTCGGAAGAATTCGGCTGGGTCGGCGTCGCCGTCGTGCTTGCGCTGTATGCGTTCGTCGTTGGTCGCTGTCTGTGGATCGCCAGCGAAGCGCGCGACACCTACTCGCGACTGATCGCCGGTGCACTGGGCCTCGCGTTCTCGGTGTACGTGATCGTCAACGGCAGCATGATCTCCGGCCTGTTGCCGGTGGTCGGTGTGCCGATGCCGCTGCTGAGCTATGGCGGCACCGCTGCGGTATCGCTGCTGGCCGGGCTTGGCGTGGTGATGGCGATGAAGGAGCGGCGTTGAAGCAGCGGCGTTGAAGCAGCGCAATTGAAGCAGCGGCGTTGAAATAGCGCTGGTTAACCAATACTGCTGAAGCAACGGCGCAGATCGACGCGCCGGTGCTGTGTGAGTCAAGGCATCGCGTCACTGCGTACCGGTGCTGCGGACGCGTGAATCCGCGAGTTTCCGCACCATGCTGAAATACAGCCCAGGCAACCAGCGCTTGATCCGCCAGCGCATCGGCTCACGTTTGGTCGGGATGATCATGAACTCGCCGCGCTCTGCGGCAGTGAAGACTTTGTCGGCAACGCCGTCCAGCGTGTCCGGTGACGTGTCCATCATGTTCTCGACTCTGGTTTTGATGCGTTCGCTGGCAATCGCGGTGTCCATCAGATTGGTGCGGAAGAACGCCGGACAGATCACGGCGACGCGCACGCCGCTGTGATGCACTTCAGCGCGCAGCTGATCCGACAGCGCAACGACCCCGGCCTTGGCCACGCCATAACTCATCATGCCCGGCGCGCTTGCAAGACCGGCGAAACTTGCGGTGTTGATGATCTGGCCCTTGCGCGCAGTCATCATGGCCGGCAGAAACAGCCGACAGCCGCGCACGACGCCCAACAGGTCGATATCGAGCACCCGCCGCCATTCCTCCATGGTGGTGTCGACCATCGGGCCCACCGACGCGATGCCCGCGTTGTTGATCAATACGTCCAGGCCGCCCCACTCGTGCTGGATGCGATCGTGCAGGGCCTGCATCGATGCGTCGTAGCCGACATCGGCGACGTGGGCGAGGTGGCCGGTGCCCGAGAGCGCAGCCGCGGCGGCTTCGGTCCGCTCCGCGATCAGATCCACGCAGGCCACGCGCGCGCCGCTGCGCGCATAGCGATGCGCCAGTGCGAGGCCCAGCCCGCTGCCGGCGCCGGTGATCAATACGCGTCGTCGATTCGTGTCCATGTGTCCCGTGCAGGTGCTGTGCTAGTCTCGGCAGCATAGCAAGCCGCCCTGCGCGCGGCCTTTTTTCGCCGTACTTTCATCCTGCTGCTGTGGCCATCCATGTCGATATCCGACCCTCTGTTCGATCTCAACGGCAAGACCGCGCTGGTCAGCGGCGCATCGCGCGGTATCGGCGAAGCCATCGCCCATCTGCTGGCCGCGCACGGCGCGCATGTGGTCTGCACATCGCGCAATGTCGATGCCTGCGCATCGGTGGCCGATGCGATCCGCGCAGTAGGCGGATCCGCCGAAGCGCACGCTTTGCACGTCGGCGACGCCGATGCGATCGAAGCGTTGTTCAACACCCTGGATGCGGCCGATAAAGCGCCCGATCTGCTGGTCAACAATGCCGCAGCCAATCCGTATTTCGGCCCCATGATCGATATGGATCTGGGCAGCTACCAGAAAACCGTCGACGTGAATCTGCGCGGCTATTTCTGGACCACCGTGCAGGCCGCACGGCGCATGAAGACCAAGGGCGGCGGCAGCATCGTCAATATCGCCTCGGTCAACGCCAGACGTCCCGCAGTGGGGCAGGGCGTGTATTCGATGACCAAGGCCGGCATCGTCAACATGACCGAAGGCTTCGCCAAGGAGCTCGCGGGTCATGGCATCCGCATCAACGCGGTATTGCCGGGTTTGACCGACACCAAATTCGCGTCGGCCATCACCTCCAATCCGAAGCTGATGGGGATGATGTCGCAGATGATCCCGATGGGCCGCAGCGCGCAGCCGGATGAGATCGCGCCGGCGGTGTTGTTCCTGTGCTCGCCAGCTGCGGGTTATGTCACGGGTACTTGTCTTGTGGTGGATGGGGGTTATCTGGCGTAGTTGTGCGAGTTTTTGTTTGATGCGTGTCGCTGATTCATGGTGTGCGGGTAAAGCCTGGCACCATGAATCAGCGACATCGAAATGGACATCACCACCGCCGCAAGAATCGATGGAGCGTATCAACCGCATGCGCGCTCGCACAGAGGAAAGGAATTCCTGTCCGGAATCCGTGAGGCAGAAAACGCAAAGCAAGCAGGAAGAATAGTCCGTCAGTATGGCCAACCAACACGCGCAGGCGCGCGCTACAACTGCCCAGTCCCATCATCTCCACGACGCTTCGGAATCCTGCGCTTCGGCGCCTGCGCCTCTCGTTCTGCCATATCGCGCACCCGCTGGCCGGCGCCCTGGATCAGCGACGGCAGCAGCTGCGCCTCCGGCAGATGTTTCCAGTATTTCTGCGGCATTTCCTGGCGCATCATCCGCGGGTTGAGCCGCGCCGGATTGAAGATGTTCGCGTAGTACGTGCGCCACAGGTCTTCGCGCGCATCCTCGGCGGGCGCATCGCTGCGCTGCACGCCCGGGCCGAACGCCAGCGCGGCGCCGTCCCACGCGACGCTTCGATAGGGGGTGAGGATCGCCCAGCGCATGCCGACGAAGCGGCGCGCGAAAAACGGCGCAACGCGATCGACAATCCAGTGGTCCGGCTCGAACCATGCGATGAAGGCATCGGTCTCGCCCGGCACTTCGCGGAAACGCACGAAGGCTTTCATCTTGTGGGTGTCGCGGCCTACAGCCTTCGCCAGATCGGCCGCGCGCCGCGTATCCGGGTCGGTGACGCGCGACAGCAGATGCACTTCGCCCTGCGCAATCCGCCAGGCGATGCGATACAGCAGCGCATGCCGCTGCGGGTCGCGATGGCACAGCACTGCATTGGCCAGCTCGAATAACTGCGCGGGCACGTGCGGCGTTGCGCGCAATGGCGCCACGCTTGAAAGCGCGATGCCCGCAAGCAGGCTGGCCTGCGCATCGCCGCCCCATGCGATGTCTTCGGGCGCGATGTCGGCGCGCAGCGCGGCGCGGGCCGCCGTGCGCCAGGCGCCGAGATCCCACGGTGGCTCGACGGAGGCGGTGTAAATGGCGGCGCTCATGCCGCCGCGAACAGGTCCTGCTGCCGCGGCTTGGGCGCCAGCTGCGCGCGCAGGGCGTCAGGATCGTCCAGACGCTTGCGCGGATGGTGGTCCAGCAGCTGCACGAAGGGCAGCACTTTCTGCAGCGGCGCACGCAGCCGCGCCAGATCGGCGATGCGCAGCCTGCCGTGCCGCCGCGCCAGCACAATGCGATCGACGTTGCGCGTGCCCAGGCCGGGCACCCGCAGCAGCGTTTCGCACGGCGCGGTGTTGATGTTTACCGGAAAGTGTTCCGGATGCCGCAGTGCCCACGCCAGTTTGGGGTCGATATCCAGATCAAGCATGCCGCTGCCGCCCTGCGCACTGGTCGGCGCGATCTCTTCGACCTTGAAGTCGTAGAAGCGCAGCAGCCAGTCCGCTTGATACAGCCGGTGCTCGCGCAGCAGCGGCGGCGGTTTGATCGGCAGTTTCGACGATGCATCTGGAATCGGGCTGAAGCCGGAGTAATACACGCGACGCATACGGTAGTCGCTGTACAGACCGTGCGAGGTATGCAGGATGCTGCGGTCGTCGGCATCGTCGGCACCGACGATCATCTGCGTGCTCTGCCCGGCCGGTGCGAAGCGCGGCGGTTTGGCGCGGCGCACGGTCTTGATCGCAGCGGGTTTCGCGGCACGCGCTTCCTTGCCTTCATCGATGCGCCAGCGCAGCTCGCCCATTGCGGCGTGGATGCCGGCCATGGTTTTTTCCGGCGCGAGTTTCGCCAGTCCCTCTGCCGTGGGCAGTTCGACGTTGATGCTGAGGCGGTCGGCGTAGCGGCCTGCCAGCGCCAGCAGATCCGGCGACGCTTCGGGGATGGTTTTCAGATGGATATAGCCGCCGAAGCGGTGGTCTTCGCGCAGACAGCGCGCCACCTCGACCATCTCTTCCATCGTGTAGTCGCCGCTGCGGATGATCCCGCTGGACAGGAACAGGCCTTCGATGTAATTGCGCTTGTAGAAATCCAGCGTGAGCTGAACCACTTCATCGGTGGTGAAACGCGCGCGGCGTACGTTGCTCGACACGCGGTTCACGCAGTAGACGCAATCGTAGATGCAGAAGTTGGTCAGCAGGATCTTCAGCAGCGACACGCACCGGCCGTCCGGCGTGTACGAATGGCAGATGCCCATGCCCTCGGTGCTGCCGATGCCGCCGGACTTGCGCGAATCGCGCTTGTCGCCGCCGCTGGAGGCGCAGGAGGCATCGTATTTGGCCGCATCGGCCAGGATCGCGAGTTTCTGGGTGAGCTGCATGCGCGCATTCTGCCATCCAGACCGTCTCAGCGGGTGAGACACAAGGGTCGTCGCATGCCGTTGTTCCATGTCCGTTAGGGGCTGGTATGGTGAACGCCAATCCTGCGACCACTCCTGGCCACCGATGATGTTTCAATCCCTGATTTCAGCGCTGATCTCAGCACTGATCGCGGCAGTATTCGCGGCAGCCGTATCGCCTGCGATGGCGCAGACGCAGGCGGACCCGGCCCCCGCTGCAGAGCCGCTGTTCGATACCGTTTCCAGGCTCGATACCGAAGTCTTCGCAGCGTTCAACGCCTGCGTCGATCCGGCGCAGCTGGACAAACATGCCGGTTACTTCGCAGCCGACGTCGAGTTCTATCACGACACCGGCGGCGTGACCTGGACCCGCGACGCGATGATAGCGAACACGAAGCAATATGTTTGCGGCCATTTCCGCCGCGAACTGGTCCCGGGCACGCTGCAGGTATTCGCGGTGAAAGATTTCGGCGCCATCGCTCGCGGTTCGCACCGGTTCTGCCAGTTCGACAGCGGACAGTGCGAAGGCATGGCCGATTTCACCATCGTCTGGCGCCTGCAGGACGGCCACTGGGCCATCACCCGCGTGCTCAGCTATGCGCATCGCGCTGCGCCCTAGGCATCGACGAGATGCATCTGTACTCGCTGCATCTGTATCCGTTGAAGTCGGCCGCAGGGCTTGCGGTCGAGACGCTCGATATCCTCCCTCGCGGCGCGCGCCACGACCGGCGCTGGCTGGCGGTCGATGCCGGTGGTCGCTTCGTCACCGCGCGACAGGTGTCGGAGATGGTGCTGATCCGCGCCGAAGCGATGGCTGGGGGTCTGCGTCTTTCCGCACCCGGGCGGCCAGGTGTGGACGTTGCATTTCCGCAGCCGCGCGCCGCGCGCCTGCGCGTGTCGATCTGGAAAGACGCCGTCGACGCGTTGACCGTCGATCCTGCTGCCGATGCGTGGCTCAGTGCGTCGCTACAGCAACCGGTGCGGCTGGTGTACATGGATGACGATGCACGACGTGCGGTCGATCCCGACTACGCGCAGCCCGGCGACGAAGTCAGTTTCGCCGACGGCTATCCGCTGCTGGTGATTTCGCAGTCGGCGCTGGATGGTTTGAACGCGCGCCTTGCCGACGCCGGCCGCGCACCGGTGGTGAGGGCGCAGTTCCGGCCGAATCTGGTGGTTGCCGATACCGCCGCGCATGCCGAGGATGACTGGAAACGCATACGTATCGGCGCGGTCGATTTCGATGCGGTCAAGGTGTGCACACGCTGCGTGTTCACCACCGTCGATCCGGTCACCGGCACGCGCCGTGCCGACGGCGAACCGCTGAATATCCTGAAAGATTATCGACGCACGCCGACCGGCATCACCTTCGGCATGAATCTGATTCCGCGTGGCCTCGGCATACTGCGGGTCGGCGATGCGGTGACCGTGCTGGCATGATGGCCGGCCTTCATTCCGAATCCACGCCCGCCAGATCCAATACCCACTGCGGCACAACGGGTTCACCGGTGTAGAAATCTTTCGGTTTCTGTTCCGCCATCGCCCAGCGATGCAGCCAGCTAGTGTAGTGCTTCACCCTGTTTGAACCATTTTCAACGCAGCACGTCCGCGCATGACTTTCTGCAGAATGTCATTGGCCTTCGCAGTCCAAACAAAGGGCTTGGGGTTTTCGTTG
>JANOXT010000228.1:0-12923 GCA_031418555.1 Lysobacterales bacterium
CATCGGCGCGCGCGCCGGCTCGTTCAGGAACGGCACGCTGCGGCCACCGTAGTAAGTGACCGAGGGCAGACCCTGACGGGTGTTCGCCAGCATCGCCACGGTGCCGCCCCAGCAGAAGCCCACCGCGCCGACCCGGTGGCCGGACTCGCGCAGCCAGCGCGCGGATGCGGACACGATCTGCAGCGCGCGTTCCATACCGAGGCTGGCCGCATAGCCGCGACCGAACGAATTGCCGCTTGCGTCGTAGCCCAACTCGGCCTCTGGCTGGACAGGATCGAACAGGCTCGGTGCCATTGCGGTGAAGCCTGCGCTGGCGAACTGTTCGGTGACCCGACGGATATGCGCGTTGACGCCGAAGATTTCCTGAACGACCACAACTGCGCCCAGCGGCGGCTGTTCTGGCAGGGCCAACCACGCGCGCACCGGGCCGGCTGCTGTCGTCAATGGCATCCATTCGCCCATGGGTCGGTCTCGCAATGCAGGGATGTTGCATCGTAACGCCGTCGCAGCGACGCGTGGGCAACGCGGGACTGCGGGGGCAGGGCGGTATACTGCGCGCCCTGTTATAAAGCACCGAGCCCGCTTGCGGCTCCCGGATCGCGCCCATGCCTCTGCCTGATACCTCGTTCTCCAGCCGCAAAGTCGGTTTCGTCAGCCTGGGCTGCCCCAGACATATCGTAGGTTGATTGCGCGTAACTTATTAATTAGTAAAGAAAAACCCCGGAGCTTCCGGGGCTTACTGTTCTCAGACTTAGGTGGCACCAGGACTAGCTTTGCTCTGATGTATCGGAGGCGGCCAGCACTCGCGAAATGCTCACTCTTTTTCGCCGGTACTTGCTTTGTCCCGCAAAAAGTGGAACCGAAGGCACGGGTAAAGATGCTGTCTTGAGTGTGTCAAATACATGCTGGCGCCAGAACGGCCACACGTTGTGTATGCAGTTGAAGTCAACAAATTCTTGAAACGCATCTTCGGTCGGCGGAGTCAAAACAAAGTAATCCGCACAAAAGGTTGTTTCCAAGGTGAAGATGGGGTCAGAATTTTCTTTTTCCGTTGGGACCATGCGAACTCCAAGCCTAACCAAGGCCCGAAGCATGGTCTGCTTCTGTTTCTCGCCCTCAACTTCCACTTCCAGAATTTCGGGTTCTACTATTCTGAAAGTCTGTGTATGGCATTTATCCAAGGTGTGTTCACCCCAGCGATATTCACGATCACGCCGCAATGAAGTCTCCCAAAGTGAAATGTCGTTCAAGTAGAAGCAACGCGTTGATTCACTTGAATCAAGCTTCTTCGACGCCTTCTTTGAGGCGATAGATTTCTTAGTTGCCATTGGCGACTTCGCACCTTTCCCAATTCTCACCATTAGCTGCAGAGTGATTCATCGCCCCATATCTGCGCATAACTTCGGTTGCGCTTGCGTGCCACCTAGGCGCGGGCGCTGATCTGATAGTTTCCCATTCGGGGACACTCGGGAGTGTGATGTTTGCGTATTCCGTTAAAAGCACTCTTGCTTCTTCGCTTTGGTCGAATACGCGCATGAGCAAGTCCATTGCCTTGGTGTGTATGACTTCACCGCGCTCATATTTTGAGAAAGCGTTGGCTCCACCACCAAAGAGTTTGGAAGCAGCGTTCTGAGTCAACTCCCATTGCTTGCGGAAGGATTCAATTTTTCCGGAACTCCACAGCCCGAGGTGCGCCTTTTTGGCATCGGCATAGACAATCTCGTTGCACTTAGATTGTGCCGGCAGCACAACCTTTTCTCCGCACGTTGGGCATTCGGAATAGTGCAGATTTTGGACACGAAGTTGGTGTCCTTCAAACCGAATCGTGCGATCACTCACTCGTGCAGCAAGTGTGCCGATTTCGCAAGCTGGGCAGAGATGTGTCATAAGAAGGCACCCGTTGATTCGTGAAACGAGGTCACATGAAGCTGTTGTATGCAGCGTGGCGATGGGATGCGAAATTTGATGTAAAGACGGATAAGTCTAGGTTCCGCAGGTACCTTTTGCGGGGCAGTAACGTAGTCATCGAAGGGCTGTTGCCCCTCGTAGGAAAGCGACTTGCGGTACTCGCTTGGCAGGAGCGCTTCGATGCACACGAGTGCTTCTCTCCTTGAGAAGCCGAGTCCTTGATAGTCAGCTTCAGCGTCAAAAGAGAACGTCACCTTGTCGGTGGCGAGGATCTGCCGAACCCGGGCTAGTGGGTATAGTGGGCCTGCGTGTTCCACTAATCAACCATCATGGTTAGTTTTTTCCTTCGCGCCTTGTCGACTTTAATAAAATCAATTACTTAAAAAATGCAGGGCCGCGTTCCTGTTCAGTCTGTGGGCTGAACAGCCGTTATGCAAGTCAGGCGCGTGCACCGGTTCGGCGTGTACTCGCTTGCTGGGGGGCACCACTGTGCATCCTTCGAATCACGCAATTAGGACAATGGGTAGAATACCTGCCCGTTTCCAATACCTGTGAGTATCCGGATGCTCCAATTGACCAGCGCCTTGCGTCGAATCCACTGGCGCGTTGGGGACGCCCAAGAGTACAAAATAATTCTTTTTTTTCAATAAATACAACAAGATAAAATGCATTTATATTGTACTAAATCGACAAATTTAGGTCTAAATTTTCCGTGAAAAATTTCTTATGAATCAAATAGATATCAGAAAAAAACAGCCGAAAATAGGTATGATTTCACTTGGATGCCCCAAGGCCCTGGTCGATTCGGAGCGCATCCTCACCCAGCTGAAGGTCGAGGGTTACGACATCGTGCAGACCTACGACGATGCCGACGTGGTGGTGGTCAATACCTGCGGCTTCATCGATTCGGCGGTGACCGAATCGCTGGACGCCATCGGCGAAGCGATGGCGGAGAACGGCAAGGTGATCGTCACCGGCTGTTTGGGCAAACGCCCGGAGCAGATTCTCGAAGCGCATCCCGGCGTGCTGGCGATCACCGGCCCGCAGGATTATCAGAGCGTGATGGCCGCCGTGTACAAGGCGCTGCCGCCGCAGCACAACCCGTTTACCGATCTTGTTCCGCGCCGCATCGACGATCACGACATCGGCATCAAACTGACGCCGAAGCATTACGCCTATCTGAAGATTTCCGAGGGCTGCAACCACCGCTGCAGTTTCTGCATCATTCCGTCGATGCGCGGCGATCTGGTCTCGCGGCCGATCGACGAGGTGCTGCGCGAAGCCGAGAAACTGGCGATGGGCGGCGTGAAAGAACTGCTGGTGATTTCGCAGGACACCAGTGCCTATGGCGTCGACGTGAAATACGCCGAACGCACGTGGCGCGGCAAAGCCTATCAGACGCGGATGAAAGCGCTGTGCGAAGGCCTGTCCGAACTCGGCCTGTGGACGCGCCTGCATTACGTGTATCCGTATCCGCACGTGGACGACATCATTCCGCTGATGGCTGACGGCAAGCTTTTGCCGTATCTCGACATCCCGTTCCAGCATGCCAGTCCGCGCGTGCTCAAGCTGATGAAACGTCCGGGTGCGGTCGACAAAACGCTTGAACGTATCCAGCGCTGGCGCGGCATCGCGCCGGACATCACCATCCGCAGCACCTTCATCGTCGGTTTTCCCGGCGAGACCGAGGCCGAGTTCGAGGAATTGCTGGATTTTCTCGACGAAGCCCAGCTCGACCGCGTCGGTGCGTTCGCTTATTCGCCGGTGGACGGCGCCGCCGCAAACGCGCTGCCGGATCCGGTGCCGGAAGATGTGAAGCAGGAACGTCTCGCGCGTTTCATGACGCGTCAGGCGGAGATTTCCGAAGCCAAGCTTGCCGACAAGATCGGCAGCACGCAGCGCTGTCTGGTCGACGCTATCGACGGCGATCTGGCCATCGCCCGTTCGATGGCCGACGCACCGCAGATCGACGGTCTGGTGCAGATCCAGAACGGTCTGGACGCCGGCCTGCGGCCCGGGCAGTTCGTCGATGTCCAGATCATGGGCAGCGACGAGCACGATCTGTATGGCGAAGCATTGATCGACGATTGATCGACGATTGATCGACGACCGATCGGCCCGCGACCGGCATCCGTCGACATGGCGAAACGCCGTTTCATCGCGCCAATGCGCAGCGAACTGGGTGACGCCAGCTTCGAGCATCCGGTGTTCGATCACCTCTGCGCATTCCGGCCATGGCTGGCCGACGCGGATTGGCCTCCGATCCACCAGTTGAACAGCGCGATGCCGGTCGACGGCACCCGTTTCGTCGCGCAGGACCGGTCTCTGCTCGACGATGGCCTTCACTACGAAACGCGTATCGCCGAACGCGGCCAGGTCGCGACCCGCGAGCAGAGTTGGCACGACCTGTTCAACGCGATGATCTGGTGCCGCTATCCGTCGATCAAGCGGGCGCTCAACGCGCAGCAGTGCGCGCATATCGCGACGATGGGCAGCGCGCAGCGCAATCGTGCGCAATACGCTTTGACCCAGTTCGACGAGGCCGGCGCGATCGTCTGTGTGCGCGATCCCGCACTGCTCGCGCTGTGGGACCGGCACGATTGGACGGCGCTGTTCCACGGCCATGCATCGTCATGGCACAACGGCGACATCCGTATTGCGGCGGTGATCGGCCATGCGCTGCTGGAACATGCGCTGGTGCCCGAGCTGTTCCTGGTCGGAAAATGCGTGGCGGTGCAGGGCGACGATGATGATCATAGCTGTGTGTCGAAAGTGGCGCAGGCGATCGCCGGGGGGCGTGTGCTGAACGACCCGCAGGAGCTGCGCCCACTGCCGCTGGCGGGCATTCCGGGCTGGTATCCCGGACAGGACGCCGGATTTTTTGCCGAAGCCGCCTGTTTCCAGCCGCTGCGCGAAGACCGTCGCTATCCGTCGCCGGTCTGAGGCCTGTTGATAGTCTTTCGTGTGCGAGCCATGGGATCTCGAAAACGAGGCCATCCCGAACGAGCGCAATGCCCGAGGAGGGATCTGTTGGTGGCCGGTGATGTGCCCATCGAGCCAGCAATGCCCGCGCACCGTTTTTCCTTTTACATGCCTCCTGTTGCCGCCGTGGGCATGCGGGGATAGTCTCCGCAAACGGTCAATGGGGAAGCACAATGGCATCGGTACCCGCATCGGCATCTCCTGCGCAGTACGAATTCCGCACGATCCTGCGGCATCGCTGGCCGCTGCGGGCGATGCACTGGATCAACCTGCTGTGCATGCTGGCTCTGGTCGGCAGCGGCCTGCGTATTTTCAATGCGCATCCGGCGCTGTACTGGGGGCACGTCTCGCATTTCGATACCCCCGTGTTCGCTACGCAGTCGATGACCGACAACACCGGCGAACTGCGCGGCGTCACCCGCATCGGCGATGCCACTTTCGACACCACCGGCGTGCTGGGCGTCTCGCGTACGCAAGGCGATGCTGCGCCGAGCCCGCTGGGATTCCCGTCGTGGGCCATCATTCCCAGCCCCGGCATGGGCGGTCTCGCGGTTGGGCGACGCTGGCATTTTTTCTTCGCATGGACATGGGTGATCAACGGCGTGTGTTTCCTGCTGTGGTCGCTGGCCAGCCGGCATCTGGCGCGCGACCTGGCGATGCAGCGCCGCGATTGGCGCGAAATTCCCAAATCGATCGTCGATCATCTGCGCTTCCGCCATCCGGTCGGCGATGACGCCGCGCGCTACAACCCGCTGCAGAAGCTGGCCTATCTCTCGGTGATTTTCGTGCTGCCGCCGCTGATCGTGATCACCGGCCTGTCGATGTCGCCGCAGATGGCGAGCGTGCTGGGCTGGTGGATGGATCTGGTGGGCGGTCGGCAGTCGGCGCGCACCCTGCACTTCGTCGCGATGTCGCTGTTCGTGCTGTTCGCCGTTGTGCATGTCGTAATGGTTTTTTACGCCGGCCCGATCAACGAAATGCGTTCGATGATCACCGGCCGCTTCCGGGTCAAATATCCCAAAGCGCAGGCTGCAGCGCTGATCGCGCCGATGCCTGCGGTCGAATCGCCGCCTGTCGCCGCCGACCAGGAGGTTTCGCCATGAACGACGCGACCCGTCTTTCCCGCCGTCGACTGCTGCGCGGCGTGGTTGCCGGCGCAGGTGTCGGCCTGCTCAGCGGCTGCGATGCGCTCTCGCAAAGAAAGGGATTCATCGACCTGCTCAGCGCAGCGGAGCCGATGAACCGCAGCGTGCAGCGCTTTCTCACCGGCAACCGTCTGGTGCGCGAGTTCCCCGAATCGATGATCTCGCCGGTGTTCAAGCCCAACGGCTCGATCAATCCGAAAACGCCCGAGTATCTGGCGCTGAAGGCCGACGGCTTCGCCGCGTACCGGCTCAATATCCGCGGCCTGGTGCACAAGCCGCTGGAATTCTCGATGGAGGCGCTGCGGGCGCTGCCCTCGCGCACCCAGATCACCCGTCACGATTGCGTCGAAGGCTGGAGCGTCATCGGCCAATGGACTGGCGTGCAGCTATCGCGTCTGCTCGATGCCGCCGGCGTGAAGCCGGGCGCCCGCTATGTGGTGTTCCACTGTTATGACGATCTGAGCGGAGATGGCTCGCGCTATTACGAAAGCATCGATCTGGACGATGCCTATCATCCGCAGACCATCGCCGCTTACGACATGAATGGCGCACCGGTGCCGGTTTCCAACGGCGCGCCGCTGCGGATGCGCATCGAGCGCAAACTCGGATACAAACAGCCGAAATACGTGCACACCATCGAAGTGGTGGACAGCTATGCCACGCTGTTCGGCGGCAAAGGCGGCTTCTGGGAAGACGACGGCTACGACTGGTACGGTGGAATTTGATGATGGCGCACGGCGAATAAGCCGAAGGCGTCATGCGCGGCCAAGCCTACGCTGCGAAAATCAATACATGCTAGAGCCGCAGCATGCACATTGTGCGAGGCGTGTGGATCACAGCCAATTGTTTTTTCGATGCCAGTTTTCTTATGATGAATTTGCGCAACAACCGTGTTCGTGTTGATATCGGTTGCCCTCGCGATCAAACGTCACGATGAACAAAGTCCTGAGTAAAAGTGTATTGCTGTGGTTGCTGTCGGCAGGCTTGCTTGTCGTCATGCTGCTTGTCTTTGCGCTGAACCATCAGACGACGTTTCTGGAACTGAGAGACCCCAGCGGTCGTTATCTTGCGCGCATCACGTTCAGCACGTTCCTCTCCTTTATCCCGATGCCAATGGGCAGTTCGGGGGACAAGCCAGGGTTCGTCGAGATTTTCGATCAGAACGGCGAGAGCATGGGTCGGATACCTGTCCCGATGCTGCAATTGTCGAACGTGGAATGGACGCCTACCGGCGCCCAGGTGATGATGATAGGCGGTTGGGATTTCGCCAAAGGCGAGTGCTATTACTGGAGCGAAACGGACGAAAAGATCATGGTCCGCCAGCGTTGAACGCTGTTGCGAATATTGGGATTCGCGGCGCTGATCATCATCGCGAACCTGCTTTACTGATACTCAACCCCGACAATGAAATACCGCTGCGGCCCATCCGGCAACTGCGCTTCAAAGTCGTCGTCGATGCGTTTCCTCAGCATCGCACGGGCCAACGGCGAGTCGATGCTGATCCAGCCACGTTTGGCGTCGGTTTCGTCGGGCCCCACGATGCGATAGCGGCTGATCTCGCCGCTGATGCAGTGTTCTACTTCGATCGTGGCGCCGAAAAAAATGGCTGCCGGATCAGTGGGCGCGGCGTCGACCACGCGCAGCGCTTCGAGGCGCTTGGACAGATAGCGCACCCGGCGGTCGATTTCGCCGAGCTGCTTCTTGCGATAGATATATTCGGCGTTTTCCGAGCGGTCGCCTTCGGCGGCAGCGGCGGTCAAGGCTTTGACCACCTCCCGGCGACGCACGCGCCACAGATCGTCCAGTTCGGCCTTGAGCCGTTCGTGGCCCTCACGGGTAATGAGGGCGGTGCTTTGCTCGGCCGGAGGCCGCCATCGCGACATCAAACGTTTACTTGGCGTCGGCCTGACGCTTGAGCGTAGCGCCGCCGACGATCTTCACGCTGTCGTTCGACAGGATATCGATCTTGCGGTCGGCATCGCCCTTGCTGTTGGGATCCAGGATGGCCTTTTTGCCGCCGGCCTGCAGCGTCCAGTTGCCGTCGATGGTGTTTCCATCGCTGTTGAGCACGTACGTGCCGTCGGCGTTGATCTCAAGCATGGTGTCGCCGGAGGCGTAGCGGCCATCGAACGCTTTGGCGTCGAAGCTCGGCGCGGCGGCGGTCGGCGTCGAATGGTCCTCGATGATCGCAGCATCGGTGCCCGGCACCGGGACAGGCGGCGGGGCGGGTTCGGCGGTTCTGGTCTCGACGGTGGGCGCTGCGACGGGTGTCGGAGCGTCCACTGTGGTGGCGGCCGGTGTGGCTAGTGCAGCCGCTTCGGCTTCTTCAGCGGCATTTTTCTGGCAGCTGGCGGCAACCAGCGCGAGGGGCAGGGCGAACCACAGCAGCGGAGAGGACTTGCGGAATGTCATCGGTCGGGTCTCGATTGATCTGAAAGCAGGTGGGCGATGCGGGTGGATGGCGTGCGCCGGCTCAACGCTTGCCGCCGAATATGCCGCCCAGCAGGCCACGCAGAATCTGTCTGCCGAGCTGATTGCCGACGGTGCGCGCGGTCTGTTTGGCCATGGTTTCGACCATGCCCTGGCGGCGTTTGGTACCGAACATCGCGTCCTTCACCGACTGCCCGAAGCCGCCTTCTTCGGCATCGTCCTGCGCACGTGTGCGTGCGGGCGGCGCTTTGGCCTGCTCGGGCGCGGCTTCGACTTTTCTAGCGAGCATTTCGGCGGCCGATTCGCGGTCGATGCGGGTGTCGTAGCGGGTGCCGACCGGGCTGCCTGCGCGCACCTGGGCGCGCTCGGCGTCGGTGATCGCGCCCATCCTGCAGCGCGGCGGCGCCACCAGCGTGCGTTCGACCGGCATCGGAATGCCCCCGCCTTTGCCCGGTATGTCCTGCAGCGTCGACACCAGCGCCTCGCCGGTGCCGAGTTCGCCGATGGCCTTGGCCACGTCCAGCGCCGGGTTGGCGACGAAGGTCTGCGCCGCGGTCTTCACCGCTTTCTGGTCGCGCGGCGTGAACGCGCGCAGTGCGTGCTGGAAGCGGTTGCCCAGCTGGCCGAGGATCTCGTCCGGCACATCGTCGGGGAACTGCGAGCAGAAATACACGCCTACGCCCTTGGAACGGATGATGCGCACGACCTGTTCGATGCGCTGCTGCAGCGCAGGAGGCGAATCTTCGAACAGCAGATGCGCTTCGTCGAACACGAATACCAGCTTGGGTTTTTCGAGGTCGCCAACTTCCGGCATGCTTTCGAACAGCTCCGACAGCAGCCAGAGCAGGAAGCTCGAATACAGCTTCGGCTTCAAAATCAGCTGATCGGCGGACAGGATGTTGATCACGCCGCGACCGTCCTGCGTCGTGCGCATCAGGTCGTTCAGTTCCAATGCCGGCTCGCCGAAAAACATGTCCGCGCCTTCCTGTTCCAGCCGCAGCAGTGCGCGCTGGATCGCGCCGATCGATTGGGTGCTGACCAGGCCGTAGCTGGTGGAGATGTCCTTGCGCTCGTCGGCGACCAGGCCCAGCAGTGCGCGCAGGTCTTCCAGATCCAGCAGCAGCAGGCCGCGGTCGTCGGCCAGCTTGAACACGATATCCAGCACGCCGGCCTGGGTGTCGTTGAGTTCCAGGATCCGCCCGAGCAGGGTCGGGCCCATTTCGCTGACCGTGGTCCGCACCGGATGGCCCAGCTTGCCGTAGAGGTCCCAGAACACCACCGCATTGGCTTCGTTGCGGTAGTCGGGGTTGCCCATCAGCGCCAGACGCTGCTGGATTTTCTCGTTCATGGCGCCGGCAGCGGCCAGACCGGCCACGTCGCCTTTCACGTCTGCCAGGAATACCGGTACGCCGATCCGCGAGAAGCCCTCAGCCAGCGTCATCAGGGTGACAGTCTTGCCGGTACCGGTAGCGCCGGCGATCAGCCCATGGCGATTGCCGAACTTCGGCAGCAGATGCACATTGCTGCTGGTGTCGGTGGTGATGGCTTTGCCGACCAGAATGGGGTCCATGAACGGTTCTCGTAGGTGATCCTGCGGATTCTATTCGGGATCGGGTCAGCGCGTGAGCGCGACAGCGCCAAACGCTGAACCTCTCAATGTGCCGCGATCAGGGCGGGTTGCCCGTGCCGGCCCCGGGGGCTACCCTGCAGCTCCCCGTCGGCGCACGTGTTGTTCATGTCTGAATCCGCTGCTGTGTCCGGGCCTTGCGCCCGCGTTTCACTTTCTGTGCGCCCCCTGTCTTTGCGCCCTCTGTGTCTGCTCATGCTGATCGCCATGGCGGCGTTTCCTCAGCATGAGGCCCAGGCGCAGTCGCGACGCGAGCGCGAGATGGGCGTCGCCATGACGATGCGGATGGCCGCTGCCGAAGGCCGATATCGCGAAGCGCTGGTCAAGATCGGCAACAGCGATTCTGCCGGTCTGATCGAAAGCAATGCTGCGCTGGAGGACATGGAGGACGTGATCGCCGCCTGCGTCAAGGTCAAGGGCTGCCCGATGTCGCAGTTGCTGACCAGCTACAAGCGGCTACTGAAAAGCGATGTGGATGCGCGGGTGGGCAAGGAAGACGGCGACGAAAATACTGAAACGCTTGTCGATACCGATCAGGTCACCGGCAATGTGCCCGCTTCTGCCGAGGCCGTCGCACTGCTCAGCGCCGACGGCCAGCGGTTCGTAAGCATGGTGCAGATGAATCCGGCGGTGCAGGCCGGTATCCGCCGCTGGCTCACCGACATGCGCGTTTCGCTGGTGCAGAGTCACGAAAATTACCAGTACCTGCGCCCTTTGATGGCACCGTCGTTCCAGCGCAGCGGTCTGCCCGAGGCGCTGCTGTTCGGCATCATGGCGAAGGAGTCCACCGGCCGCGTGCACATCGGTTCGCGCGCGGGTGCCGTCGGCCTGCTGCAGTTTATGCCGTCGACCGGCAGGCGATTCGGCCTGGGCGTCGACAGCACCGGTTTCGATACGCGGTATGACCCGCGGGCATCGGCCGACGCAGCCGCGTCGTATCTCAACGAGCGCTCCGCCGAACTGGGCAACAACATCGAGCTGTGGCTGGCCGCTTACAACGGCGGCGAAGGCCGTGCGCTGCGGGTATTCCGCGGTTCCGGCGGACGCAGTTTCTGGGACGAGTCGGTTTACAGCCAATTTCCTGCCGAAACCAAAGATTATGTGCCGATGGTTATCGCCGCAGCGTGGCTGTACCTGCATCCGAAGGAATACGGCCTGAGCTTTCCGAAAATCGATGCCAAGCCT
Organism: Lysobacterales bacterium; assembly: GCA_031418555.1. Lineage (GTDB taxonomy): Bacteria > Pseudomonadota > Gammaproteobacteria > Xanthomonadales > Xanthomonadaceae > Lysobacter_I. The sequence goes on from JANOXT010000228.1 coordinate 11,278, forward strand.
GCAACCATTCGCCTCGTCCGCGCGAGTTCAATTTATGAACTCACCATCTGTATGGGCAACAGCGGCACGCGCGACGGCTACATGCGCGCGCTGCGCAATCTCAATCCGCGCTACGAAGCCGACGGCTGGATTTCCAGCGGCACCACCCTCAACGCGACGGTGAAGATGGCGGGCCTCTACAGCCGCTATTGCGTGCAGGGCGAACGCGCGGAGCTGGCCAAGCGGCTGGTGGAAAGCGAAGTGAGCGCAGCGATCGTGCGGGTCGGTCCGTTGGAGCCGGTGGTCGCCACCGCCACGGGCGAAGACGGCACTGTTGCGGCGGTGGGCGCGCAGGCGCAGGCCAACCCCAAACCGAGGGAAACAGCGAAGCCTAAAGACACGCCGAAACCCAAGGCGGCGCGACAGCACAAGGTCGAGCGTGGCGATACGCTGGTGTCGATCGCGCGAAAATATGCGTGCGATACCGGCGATCTGGCCAAGGCCAATGGCCTCAAGGGCCCGCGCTATACCGTACGCCCGGGGCAGCGGCTGAAACTGCAGGGCTGCAGCGGCTGATCAGGACGCGAACCGGTAGCGCACCAGCGCCATCGCCAGCGCAAATAAATAGCCGTAGCCGAACCGGTCGATACGCAGCCGCGTGTCGCCGCGTCGCGCACGCCAGCGACCCATGGCCATCATCGCCAGCCCCGCCGCCAGCGGGGTGAGGACGATGTTCGCGGTCCGCCATGTTTCCGGCATCAGGTTGTGGGGAAAGACCAACAAGCTCAGTCCTCCGACGATCGCGCCGAACAGCGCATAGCCGATCGCGGCGATCCAGGGATTCGGCGGTTTCCTCAGCGGCTCACCGATCGCGTGGATGCCGAGTTCGACCAGACACTCTACGACGATCTGGATCACCAGCTCGCCAAGCAGTTCCAACAAAAACGCCATGCCGCGCTCCGGTGTGGTGTAAAAGCCTGTTGGACGTTATCGGTTTGATGCCGCCGCGCACGATCAAGCGGGCGCCACGGTCTGGGCATCGGCGACAGTCGTCGATACATCGCGGTCGCGCCGGTTATCGCTGCCATCGAGGAACTGCAGGCGCGCAAGTTCTTCGTACAGGCCGCCCTGCGCCATGAGGCTCTGATGCGTGCCTTCCGCGACGATGCGGCCGCGGTCCATCACCACGATGCGGTCTGCCTTGAGGACGGTGGCCAGGCGATGCGCGATCACCAGCGTCGTGCGTCCGTGCATCAACGATTCCAATGCGCGCTGCACCGCATGTTCGCTATGGGCATCGAGTGCGCTGGTCGCTTCGTCCAATAAAAGAATCGGCGCGTTCTTGAGCAAGGCGCGCGCGATCGCGATGCGCTGTTGCTGACCGCCCGATAGCCGCGAGCCGCGCTCACCCAGGTCGGTGTCCAGGCCTTGCGGCAACGCGGCGAGGAAATCGGCTGCTTGCGCCGCCCGCACCGCCGCCTCGAACGCCGCCTCATCGGCCGCGAGATTGCCATAGCGGATGTTGTCGCGCGCCGAGACCGCGAACAGCGTCGGCTGCTGCGGCACAAGCGCCACCGCACCGCGCAATTCGGCTGGATCCAAGCGCGTCAACGGCACGCCGTCCACGCGGATGAGGCCTGCGCCGGGATCGTGGAATCGCAGCAACA
>JANOXT010000229.1:0-2070 GCA_031418555.1 Lysobacterales bacterium
ACCCGCCAGCAGGCGAAGGGCTATGCGAAAGACAAACGATTGTTCGAATAACCGGGAGACGGGAAGCGGGAGACGGGAGACGACATCAGTCGCCCCGACTCTTGTTTGCCCCCTCTTCCGTTTCCCGTCTTCCGGAGCAACACCATGAGCACCCTCGACTTCACCTCGTTCCTCAAGCTGATGGCGCACCAGAAGGCGTCGGATCTGTTCATTACTGCGGGCATGCCGCCGGCGATGAAGGTCCACGGCAAGATATCGCCGATCACCCAGAACGCGCTGACGCCGCAGCAAAGCCGCGATCTGGTGCTGAACGTGATGACCCCGGCGCAGCGTGAAGAGTTCGAAAAAACCCACGAGTGCAACTTCGCCATCGGCGTGTCCGGCGTGGGGCGCTTCCGCGTGAGCTGCTTCTACCAGCGCAACCAGGTCGGCATGGTGCTGCGCCGCATCGAATCGAAAATTCCCACCATCGAAGAGCTGGCGCTGCCGCCGATCATCAAAACGCTGGCGATGACCAAACGCGGCATCATCATTTTCGTAGGCGCTACCGGCACTGGCAAATCGACCTCGTTGGCGGCGATGATCGGCTATCGCAACCAGAACTCATCGGGCCACATCATCACCATCGAAGACCCGATCGAATTCGTGCACAAGCACGAGGGTTGCATCGTCACCCAGCGCGAGGTCGGCATCGACACCGACAGCTGGGAGAACGCGCTGAAGAACACCCTGCGTCAGGCGCCGGACGTGATCATGATCGGCGAAGTCCGCACCCGCGAAGGCATGGACCACGCCATTGCTTTCGCCGAAACCGGGCATCTGGTGCTGTGCACCCTGCATGCCAACAACGCCAACGGGGCAATGGACCGGATCATCAACTTCTTCCCCGAAGACCGTCGCGGCCAGCTGTTAATGGATCTGTCGTTGAACATCAAGGGCATCGTTGCGCAGCAGCTCATTCCGACCCCGGACGGCAAAGGCCGCAAGGTCGCGATGGAAATCCTGCTGGGCACGCCGTTGATCCAGGACTACATTCGCGACGGCGAGATCCATAAGCTCAAGGAAGTGATGAAGGAATCGACCAATCTGGGCATGAAGACCTTCGATCAGGCCCTGTTCGAGCTGTATCAGGCCGGCGAGATCAGCTACGAGGACGCACTGCGCTTCGCCGACTCGCAGAATGAGGTGCGCCTGAAAATCAAGCTCGCCCAGGGCGGCGATGCGCGCACCTTGGCTGCCGGTATGGACGGGGTGGAAGTCGCCGAGGTGCGCTGAGCCGTGCCTCTTGCCGCTGCGTCGCGATGAACTTCATCGCCGGCATGCGGTCCGCACCGTTCCCGGCATACGCCGCCTTCGGGCGGCGTATGCATTCCGGGCGTCTTGATGACGCATATGCCGACATGGGCCGGCCCACGAGCCCCTGTTAGAGTATGCGGACGATCCAACAGCGGCCTATGCGCCGGTTTAGAGGCCAGGACGAGTGAACGCAGTCATGCAGTCAACCGAGCAACAGGGCGCGTTGCCAGCCGTCACCGACGGTGAGCGCATCGTCGCTGCGCTGATCGAGAAAGGTCGGCTGAAAGAGGCCGATCTTGTGCGCGCGCAGCGTCTGCAGGAGGAAACCGGCGGCGAGCTGCTGGCGCTGATTTCCCGTCTGGGCCTGGTGTCGGAGCGCGATCATGCCGAGGCCTGCGCCGAGGTGTTGAGTCTGCCGCTGATGGCGATCAAGGAGCTGCCCGACCTGCCGCCGGAAGGGGTCGATCTCAGCCTGAAATTCATGAAACAGTTCGCTGCGGTGCCGGTGGGCGAAAGCGAAGCGCATGTCGCCGTGCTGATGGCCGACCCGCAGGATCTCTACACCCTCGCCGCGATCCGGCTCGCCAGCGGGCGCGACGTGAGGCCGCTGGTCGGACTGCGCTCGGAGATCGGCGCTCTGATCGAGCGCTGGCACGGCCAGGGCCGCAGCGCGATGGGCGCGATCGTCGAGACCGCCGAAGGCGAAACCGGCGATGTCGACGATGTCGAACATCTGCGCGACCTCGCCTCGGAAGCGCCGGTCATCCGGCTGGT
>JANOXT010000230.1:0-4198 GCA_031418555.1 Lysobacterales bacterium
CTTCCAGACCTGGGGCAAGCGCAAAGGCGACCTCGCACGCGGCGTGCTGTACATGGCGATCCGCTACGAAGGCGGCACGCATCCGACCACCGGCCAGAGCGAGCCGGATCTGGAGCTGACCGACAACGCCAGCCTGATCGTGCTGACCTCCAGCTCGCCGGCTTACATGGGCCTGCTGTCCACGCTGATCGGCTGGCACCAGGCCGATCCGCCGGATGCCGCCGAACGCGCGCGCAACGAAGTGATCTACAGCTTCCAGGGCAACCGCAACCCGTTCATCGATCACCCGGAGTGGGCGACCTCGGGTCTGTTCACCTCGGCCAAGCCGGCGACCTGCCAGTTGAACTGATCGACGCGACATCGTCGTAATCTACGAAAACGCCGGCGAGCAATCGCCGGCGTTTTTTATTCGGCATGAACAGCCGGGAAGCGACGCCACTCCGGCATTGCGAACATTCGCATCGACGATTAACCCCCGCTGCCGTCAAGTTGCGTACATTGCCGAAGATGAGCTTGTCCCGCGCGCCAGATGCATTCACACCGGCTCCACGCGATCTCGCCTTGAATGAAGCGTCCGCTCCTGCAACCCGACCTTTTGGAAGACCGCAGCCTTGAATAAAACCATGACTGCCGGTCTTGTGTACTTCGCCATCGTGCTCGGCACGGGCTTCGTCCTTGGCGTCCTACGCGTGCCTTTCCTCGTGCCGCGCATCGGCGAGCGTTGGGCGGAGCTCGCGGAGATGCCCATCATGGCGCTCGTCATCTATCTCGCTGCGGGTTATATCCTGCGCCGCTTTCCCCGCATCCGTTCCCCGGGGCGCTCCCTTGCTGCCGGATTTCTCGCGCTTGCGCTGAGCGTCTGCGCGGAGCTGGGCCTTGCGGTTGCGCTGCAGGACCAGACGCTCTCTGCATTTATCGCCAGCAGAGACCGGGTTTCGGGCGCCGTCTACCTTGTCCTCCTGCTGGTGTTTGCCGTCATGCCGCGACTTCGTCTTCGGGGTCATCAACAGACGGAAGCGCTATAGCATCGTAGCCCGGGTGGGGCCGCAGGCCGCAGCCGGGAATCTTCAAAAAGAGACTCGCTTTTCCATCCCGGGTGTCGCCTTCAGCGACACCCGGGCTACAGCGCTTATCGTGAGGGGGTCGCCCGCATGCGCGGTGCGCGTCTGGTCGCTGATGCCGTCTTCACCGCCGGCTGCGTTACAAGAACCGCCGGCAACACCGGTTTGATGCGCGAACCTTTGCCATCCGCGGTCACCACATTGACCATCGCGCGGATATCGTTGATGTCGTTGACGACGCGGGTGTTGAGATCGTCGACCAGCAGGATGCCGGCGACCTGATTCACGCGGTCGACCCACGGCGTGAATCCGAATGCGCCGGGGCTGGAGACGATCAGCGGCGATGAGGGATCGATCCACTGGCCCAGGCCATAGCCGTAGCCGGTGGATGTGGGCGGACGCGAGATATCGACGGTGCCGACAGTCCGGTCGGCAGCCATCAGTTCGATGGTGGCGCGGCTCAGGAAGCGGCGGTTCGGCGTGCAGGGCAGCAGCAGCGTGTTGTTCAGACAGCCGTAGGCCAACACCATATCCACTGCTTTGCCGTAATCCTCCAGCGTGCTGCGCACGCCGCCGGCGATGCGCGGGTTGCTGTTGCGCACGTAACCGGGCTGGGTTGACGACGTGGCGAAGTCGGTGGCGCCCATGCCCAGCGGCGTGATCATTTCGGCAATGAAAATGTCGTCCCAGGCGTTGCCTGTTGCCAGCTCCGCCATGCGCCCCGCGACCTGCATCGCATTGCCGCCGTAGGAAAACACCTTGCCGGGCTCGCCGATCAACGGCTCATGCAGGATCTGCTGCGCGCAGCTGGCAAGCGTATACAGCGGATTGGACATGCAGCTGTTGTCGCCGCCCGGCAGCGCGCTGGTATGCGAAAACAGTTGGGCCAGCGTGATCGGCCGCTTCGATGCTTCAATGGTTGGGAAATACTGGCCGACGGTGTCGGTCCAGCGCATCTGGCCTGTTTCCACCAACCTTGCGACCGTGAGCGCCGACAGCCACTTGCTGGCCGAAGCGATGCGGATGCGCGTGCCCAGGGTGTAGCCGCCAAACGCGCGGCGGTACACCACGTTGCCATGTTTGTTGACGCGCAGCGATGCGCCATCAAGGCTGTAGGTCTGCACGAACGTCTGCATTTCCGCAGTGACCGGGGAAACATTGTAAATCGGCACCGCGCGCGCTGCCGTCGCCACGCCGAACAGCAGGGTCAGGCCGAATGCGACCGTCATGATCCGTAACATGGTGCTGCTTCCAAAGGGTGGGTGCTGACATGAACGCGGGCCCGGGATCGCCGTTGACGGCCCGGGCCGCTCATGTCCGCCCAAGTTTTAAGCACTTGTGTCGCAGACGGCTTGCATCCGCACAGGATGCGGGTTTAATGACCTGCGCAACCCATCATTCTCGAAGCGAGACAGACATGACGCAGCTTCCACCGCTTCCCGGTATCGCACTCGGCCGCTACCGGCACTACAAGGGCGGCGAGTATCAGGTCATCGATCTGGCCAGGCACAGCGAAACGCTGGAAACGCTGGTGGTGTATCGGGCGCTGTACGGCGAATGCGGGCTGTGGGTTCGGCCGTATGCGATGTTCGTCGAACAGATCGAAGTCGATGGCCGTTTGCAGCAGCGGTTCGCGCCATTGAATGAAGCGCCGTAGACCATGGCTGATTTCGCAACGCTGTCGCCGCGCCGATGACAGAGGAAACCGTCGAATGCCAAGCCACCGAAGTTTCACGACGCTGATGCTCGTCGCCGCGCTGTCCTCCTGCGCGTCCACTGCGCCGCTGAGATGCCGCCATGATGAGCAGGCGCTGGCGACCACCACGCTGTACTTCGGCACCGCAAAAACAACAGGCGTCGTCAGCCGCGAGGAGTGGCTCGCCTTTCTGGCGGACAGCGTGACGCCGCGGTTTCCGCAGGGGCTCACAGTGGCGGAAGTTTCGGGTCAATGGCGTACCGCTAGCGGCGGGATCGTTCGAGAAGCCTCGCATGCGCTGACCCTTGTCCACCCGAACGATGCGGCAAACGACAGCGCGATCGACCAGATCATCGCGCGCTACAAATCCAGCTTCGCGCAGGAAGCCGTGATGAGGACGGATTCGCCCGTCTGCGTCTCGTTCTAGGGCGTTACCCAGGTTCGATTCAAGCGTTTGTCGATGACTCGGCGCCCGCGCGCTGCGCGCCTCCGCGGCTCAGGCGTCCGCATGGGCTGTACGTCGGGTTTGGCCGGATATCGCGTCGCGGGGACGGCCTGCCGCACGCGACGGCCATTGCCGTCTACGGTGACGACATTGACCATGCTGCGGACATCGTTGATATCGGCGTTCACCGCCGTCAGCTGGTCTTCCACGAACAACACGCCGGCGACACTGCGTGCGTGATCCACCCACGGCGTGACGCCGTACGCGCCGGGAGTGGAAAGCAGCGGCTGCGCGATGTGTGCGTTGACGCCATCGGCATTCTCGATCCACTGTCCGATGCCGTACCCGAAACCGATCGTCGTGGGTGGCCGGAAGATGATCGTAGTGCCGATGGTGCGGTCCCGCGCCATCGTATCGAGCGTCGCGGATGTCAGGAATCGCTGTCCGGCCGGGCATGCATCGGCAAAACCCCCGGCCAGACAGCCGCGCGCTAGCACCATCTCCATGACCCGTCCGTAACCGTCCGTAACCGTCCAGCGTACTGCGCACGCCGCCGGGAACGCGCGGATTGGCGTTGCGGACATCGCCCGATTCAGTGGATGCGGTTGCGTAATCGGTGGCGGTCAAGCCCAGCGGCAGCGCCATTTCATCGATGAAAATATCGTCCCAAGACTGGCCGGCGGCGATTTCGGCCATCCGCCCCGCCATCTGCATTGAATTGTTGCCGTAAGCGAACACTTTGCCGGGCGTGCCGATCAGGGGTATCTGCAGGATCTGCTGCGCGCAGCTGGCGAGCGTGTATTGCGGATTCGACATGCAGCCGTCTTCGGTCGGCGGCAGTCCGCTGGTATGCGAAAACAATTGTTCAAGCGTGATCGTGCGCTTGTCGGCCTGCGCCTGCGGGCGGCTTCCGTACAATAACGGATTTGCAGGACACCACATTTCGCATGACCTTGATCGACATCGGCGCCAATCTCACCCACGACAGTTTCGACC
>JANOXT010000231.1:0-2293 GCA_031418555.1 Lysobacterales bacterium
GTCCTTGACCGACACTTCGACCTCGCCGCGCTTGTCGCAGCCCGAGGGCGTCTGCTCGACCACCTTGACCGAGGAGGCGCCGGGCGCCATGTGGACCCAGGTGCAGGATGTCGTGGCGACCACCAGGGCGACAGCCACGCAGATGCGCGAAAACATGGTTCGATGCTCCAGCAATGACGATGCCCGCCATGATGGCGGGCATCGGGTGAACAGTGCATTCATCCGGCAAGGAGTGAAACATCCACCCTTGTTCTGTAATACCAGCAGAGACCGGCCCTGAACAACCGCGTGCTTTTGATCACTTGCGAACCGGTTTGCCATCGGCGTCGACAATCGTCACCTCGCCGAACTTCAGCGCACGCACCGGCTTTTCGATCTGCTTGAGATCGCCGACCACCACCCACGTCAGCGCGTCCGGATCGATGCTGCGCGCGGCGGCTTTGACCTGGTCGGGCGTGAGCCCTTCGATCTCGGCCTTGCGCTTGAACACGTAATCGTCGGGACGGCCGTAGCGGACGATGCCGGCCAGAGTGCCCAGCACCGCGCCGGCGGTTTCGTAGGAGCCGGGCAGGCCGCGGATTTCGGTGGACTGGATCTTGGACACTTCCTCCGGCTTCGGCGGCGCCTTGCCGCTGGCGTATTCGCCGATCTCGCGCTGCAGCTCCTTCAGCGATTCTGCGGTCTTGTCGATCTGCACCGCCGCGAACGCCATCCACGGCCGCTGGCCCTGCGCGCCGGTGGTGGAGCTGTAGGAGCCATAGGCCCAGTGTTTGTCCTCGCGCAGATTCATGTTCAGGCGCGAAGAGAATTCGCCGCCCAGCACCGCATTGGCGATATCGAACTTCACCGCGCCCGGGTCGCGGGTCGAGGGCACCAGCTGGCCCACATAGATGTTGGCCTGCACCGCGCCCGGCTGGTCGATCAGATACACGCGCGGCTTGCGGGGAATCGCCACTTCGGGAATCGCGGCGTTGCTGCGGTCTTCGCCTTCGCCGGTCCAGTCGCCGAAGTATTTCTCCAGCACCGGCACAATCTGCTTCAGCGTAGTGTCGCCGACCACCAGCAGCGTCGCCCCTTCGGGACGCACCCAGCGGGCGTGATAGGCGCGCAGCTCATCGCGGGTCAGCGATCCGATCGACGCTTCGGTGCCCGTGCCGCTGAAGGGGATAGCGTACGGATGGCCTTCGCCGTACAGCAGCGGCGGCAGCACGCGCATCGCCGCGCCGTTGGGACGGGCTTTTTCCTGCGCGATCCCGGCGATCCAGCTGGCTTTCACGCGATCCACTTCGTTCTGGTCGAAGCGCGGGCGGCGCAGCATGTCGGCGAACAGCGCCACCGACGGATCGAGATTCTGCTTCAACGCAGACAGGCCCGCGCTGGCGCCGTCCAGGTTTGCGCCGGCGCTGAGATTGGCGCCCAGCGATTCGGCGCGGTTGCCGAAGGCGATGGCGTCGTAATCGCCGGCGCCCTCGTCCAGCATGCCCATCGCAAAACCCGAGGTGCCCAGCTTCGCGCCCTGGTCGGCGACGAAGCCGCCGCCGAACAGATAGCTCATCTGCACCACCGGCACGCCTGTGCGTTCCGCCAAAACAATCTTCGTGCCGTTCTTCAGGGTGGCGCGCTGCAGCGACGGGAATTTCAGGTCGGGGAACTGGCTGGGCACCGGCACGCCGGCCGTCCGGTCGACGGTGCTGGGCGTGGTCTTGTACTTCGGGTCGACAGCGGGCAGGGCCAGCGCCGTCGGCGTCACCGCTGCGTCTTCGGGCAGCGGTTTGCGTTCGCCGGGGGTCACCACCAGGGTATGGCTGCCTTTGCCCGTGCCGAGCCAGGTCACGCCGGCCCCTTTGACCTGAGCGATGGTGGCGCTGTTGAGCGTGCGCAGACTGGCGCGGAAGCAGCCGGGATTGCCGGTGTACACGGCGCACTCGGCCAGTACGTCGGCCTTGCCGCCGAAACCGCCGATGCGCTCGACGCCGCGGGTGAAGCCGGCCTTGAGCACGGTGCGCGCCTGGTCCAGTTCGATTTGGGTCGGGCCATCGCGCAGCAGTGTTTTCAGTTCCTCGTCGATTGCCGCTTCGACTTTCGCCGGGTCGACGCCCTGCTTCACGGTGGCGCTGATGAAGACATTGGAGCCGAGCTGGGTCAGGCTGAGATCGGCGCTGACGCTGTCGACCGATTTGTCTTTGAACAGCAGGCGCTGGTCCAGACGCGACGAGCGGCTGCCGCCGAGCACCTGGGACAGCAGCTGCAGACGGTCGGCGTCGACGCTGCCGGTCTGGGCCACGTTCCAGAC
>JANOXT010000232.1:0-4608 GCA_031418555.1 Lysobacterales bacterium
TCGACCGATTTCACGCCTTTGATGGCACGCGTCACTTCGACGGCTTTGTCGACCTGCATCGCGTTATCCAGTTTGCCGGACAGCGTGACGACGCCATTGGTGGTGGTGACGTTGATATCCAGGCCTTTGGTCTCTTCGGTGACCAGCAGGTCGGCCTTGACCTTGGTGGTGATCCAGCTGTCGGTGACCGGCTGTTCCGAATCCTCGTAGGCCTTCGTCTCCATGCCGGACTGCTTCTGCGACATGGCTGTCGACGCACAGCCCACGGTCAGACCCGCCAGCAGGATCAGCGAAAGCGAGGTGCGGGTACGGTCGAACAGATGCTTGCTCATGCCTATCTCCAAACGCTTTGAGGGATGCCGAAAAAACGCCGGCGAGATATCCCTTACAAGGTGCGTGCCAATCTGGCCGGGTCATTGAAATCAATGCGTTACGCTTCAACCCGCGTCCGCGTGCGTTGCAATCTGCCGCAGCGTCCGTGCGCCACGCACGATCGCGCAGAGCGATCCGGCTAACATACGCGGCCGATGAGCACTGTCCTGACCCTGTCCGAACCGCTGCCGCCGCCCGGCCGCCGCGCTGCGCATGAAGCCGCCCGGCTGGCGAAACGTCTGCGCCATCAAGTGGGCCGCGCCATCGCTGATTTCGGCATGATCGAAGACGGCGACAAGGTGATGGTGTGTCTGTCCGGCGGCAAGGACAGCTACACGCTGCTGGACATCCTGCTGCAGCTGCAGAAAAAGGCGCCGGTGTCGTTTTCGATCACCGCGGTGAATCTGGACCAGAAACAGCCAGACTTCCCCCAGCACGTGCTGCCGGAATATCTGCGCTCGATCGGTGTCGATTACACCATTCTGGAACAGGACACCTATTCGGTGGTGGCCCGCGTGGTACCCGCGGGCAAGACCATGTGTTCGCTGTGTTCGCGGCTGCGGCGCGGCGCGCTGTATGCGCACGCGCAGGCCGGCGGTTTCACCAAGATCGCACTGGGCCATCATCGCGATGACCTGGTGGCCACCTTCTTCCTCAATCTTTTTTTCCACGCAAGATTGGGCGGGATGGCGCCGAAGCTGTTGAGCGACGACGGCAGGCACGTAGTGATCCGGCCGCTGGCCTACGTGCGCGAAGACGACATCGCCGCGTATGCCGGCACCAAGGCCTTCCCGATCATTCCGTGTAACCTGTGCGGCTCGCAGGAAAACCTGCAGCGCAAGCAGGTGAAAAAGATGATGGACGGCTGGGAGCGCGACACGCCCGGCCGCATCGAACAGATCGCGCGCGCGCTTGGCAACGTCAGCCCGGCGCAGCTGAGCGATCCGAAGCTCTTCGACTTCCTCTCGCTGGGCGTACGCGGCAGCGGCGAACTGCCGAATGCGCAGGCGTGGCTCCATGGCGGATCCGCCGCACAAACGCCGGGAGAGATCTGATTGCTTTGTTGTTGCGGTCATCCCCGCGAAGGCGGGGACCCATGCCCATGACGCCCAGCACACATGACTTCGCTTCACTACTTCAGGCACGCATGACCAGCCTGCGACTGTTGCAAGGCACCTGCCGCGTTCGCCGGGATGACCAGCAAAAAACGTCTGCTCACGAACCGGGCCATGTGGTTTTCCCGAAGAGAATGCGGAACATATCAACACGTCATCCTTCGATTCACGATGACGCATCACCCATCATTCATGACGGATCTCCATGTTTTTCAGAAATCTCACCTTCTTCCGCTTCCCCGCTTCACTGAATTTCTCCGACCTCGATACCGGTCTGGCCGAATGCACGCTCAAGCCGGTCGGCGCGCTTGAGCTGTCGTCGCGGGGCTTCGTACCGCCGTTCGGCCGCGCCCATACCGAAGCGCTGTCGCACCGCCTCGGCGATGCGATCTGGCTCTCCGCCGGCAGCGAGGACAAACTGCTGCCCAGTGCGGTAGTCAACGATCTGCTGCAGAAAAAACTCGAAGAGATCGAGGAGAAAGAAGGCCGCAAACTAGGCGGCCGTGCGCGCAAGCGTTTGAAAGAGGATCTGGTCCACGAACTGCTGCCGCGCGCGTTCGTGCGCCCCGGCCGCACCGACGCGATGATCGACTGCGGCAACGGTTTTATCGCGGTCGATACGTCGTCGCGCAAGACCGCCGAAGCGGTGGTGTCGGACGTACGTCATGCGATGGGCAGCTTCCCCGCGCTTCCGCTCAACGCAGAAGTCGCGCCGCGTTCAATCCTGACCAGCTGGATCGCGGGCGATCCGCTGCCGCAGGGCCTGTCGCTGGGCGACGAATGCGAGATGCGCGACCCGACCGACCACGGCGCGATCGTGAAATGCCAGCATCAGGAACTGCAAAGCGATGAAATCGCCAAGCACCTTGAAGCCGGCAAACAGGTCACGCGGCTCGCGCTCACGCTGGACGATCACCTCAGCTTTGTCCTTGGCGAAGACCTGATCATCCGCAAGCTGAAATTTCTCGACGGCGCAGTCGACCAACTGGAATCCGACGACCGCGAGGACATGCGCGCAGAACTCGGCGCGCGGTTCGCGCTGTTCAGCGCAGAAGTGAGACGGCTGTTCCTGACCCTGGAGCCGGCGCTGAAGCTGTCGAAAGCCGAATGACATCGTTGCTTCCCCGCGCCGCGCGCAGCGGTTAGCATTTCGCATGCCTTTCCGTTTCCGCCTTCGCGGGCTGACGCACCTCGCGCGTCCTACCGCTGCGCGTTTGCCCGATAGCCGCAGCCAGCAGCGCGACCGCGTGCCGCTGCAGCTGGACGACGGCCGCAGCGTCGAGGTGCTGCGCGTCCGCGATCCGCGCGCGCGCCGGATCAAACTGTCGGTCAGCGAACGCGGCGTGCGCTTGACGCTGCCGCAGCGCGCGAGTCTGGTGGCGGGCGAGCGTTTTCTGATCGAACACCGCGACTGGCTGCACGCGCAGCTTGAGCAACTGGTCGATGTCGGCGATACCGCGCTTCGTCGCGACGAAAGCCTTTCGCTGCCGCTGCGCGGCGAGTCGGTGCCGCTGCGCTGGGAGCGCGGCCGTTTCACCGCCATCCAGCGCGATGGCGACGGGCTGGTGTTCCAGACCACCGCGCGCGCCGGCGATGCCGCCATGCATCGTGCGCTGCGCGATTTCTATGAAGCCCAAGCGCGCGCCGATATCGGCCGCTGGATACCGCTGTATCTGCCGTCGTTGCCGCGCGCACCGCGCCGGGTGCAGCTCAAAGTGATGAGTTCGCAGTGGGGCTCGCTTGCGCCCGACGGCACCGTTGCGCTGGATCTGTCGCTGGTATTGGCGCAGCCCGCAGCGTTCGAGTACGTGGTCGTGCACGAACTGTGTCATCTGATCCACCACGATCATTCGCCCGCCTATTGGCGTGAGGTCGAAAAGCGCTTTCCCGAATGGCGCGATCAGCGCGAATATTTCCGCAGCGAAGGCCGCAGGCTCAAAGCGACGCTGCAGGCGTTGTTGCGGTAGAGCGCCCCCTCACCCTCGCTCGCTACGCTCGCTTTTCCCTCTCCCGCATGCGGGAGAGGGTGCCCGACAGGGGGGGGTGAGGGCAGCCTCACAGCCCCAACGCAGCCACCACGTCCACCGGATGGGTCATATGCAGATGATGGCTGCCCGGCAGCGATACGCTGCGGATCTGCGGCACGCATGCGATGCGCGCGTCGCGCAGTGCCGGCGGGAAGTACGGCGGCGTCGGATCGGCGATCAACAACGCGACCGGGCAGACGATGGCACGCAGGCAGTCCTGGATCTGCGCTTCGGACATGCGCACCGCGGTCGGCAGCGTCAGCCGCGCATCGCTGCTCCACTCATAGCCGCCCTCGACGGCGCGGATGCCGCGTTCGATCATCAGCCGCGCCGACGCTTCATCCAGCGCAGTGATGCTGGTGTACATCCGTGCCTGCACCGCCAGTTCCGGATCGCTGAACACGCGCTTGCGTTTGCCATCCAACGCGCGCCGCTGCGTCACCGCGTCGCGCAGACGGCTGGCGGTAGTGTCTTCGGTGCCCGCCAGCGGGCCTAATGCTTCGATCAGCGACAGACGCGTGATGCGATCCGGCGCGGCGGCGGCAAGCATGCTGGCGATAGCGCCGCCCATCGAATGACCAAGCAGCGCGAACCGCTGCCAACCCAGCGCATCGGCGGCGGCCAGTACGTCCAGAATCGTGCTGAACAGGCTGTATTCGGCATCCGCCGGGTAGTGGAAGCTGCGGCCGTGGCCGGGCATGTCCAGCGCCACCAGATCGTACCCGCCCAGCAGCGTTGCCATGGGCCGGAAACTGGCGGCGTTGTCCAGCCAGCCGTGCAGCGCAAGCAGCGGCAGACCGTCGGCGCCATGGTTGCGCAGCGCGCCGAAGCGGCCGCGTGCCGTCTCCAGAACAAGGTCGCGCATCACGCGGCTCCGCCAAGGTGTCGCCGCGCCAGCGTCACCAGCGCATCGGCGTGCGCGGGCGCGTCGTTGAGGCAGGGAATGTAGTTCAAGGCTTCGCCTCCAGCCGCGCGAAACAGGTCGGCATTTTCCACGGTGATTTCTTCCAGCGTTTCCAGGCAGTCCACAGCAAAACCTGGGCAGATGATGTCGATCCGCTTCAGGCCTTGGGCGCCCAGCGCTTCCAGGGTCT
>JANOXT010000233.1:0-2531 GCA_031418555.1 Lysobacterales bacterium
CCGTTATTACCAACGATGCAGTGCTGCTGAAACTAGGCACGTCTGAATCGGTTTATGCGGCTCAATCTTTTTGATGTTCGCTGCAGTAAGCAGCTCAAACCCAGCTATTTTGGAGCAGCTGGCGGAAAAGATGTAAATCCAGCTACTATGATTTAAATAGCTGGTTGAGCAGGTTCTACGGCCTGCGTGGCCTAAAACTGTCAAAAATATTATCTACTTTTCACTGTCCAAATGTCCCATCTGGTAGGCGTCGTAGCGCGTACCAGCTACAGCGCCAGCGGGCAGCGCGGCTTCTATACGGGCTATGTCTTGGCTGCCAAGCGTGAGGGCGTGTGCACCTAAAGACTCTGCCAACTGCTGGGGTGTGCGGGCGCCGATAACAGGCATCAGGCCCAGGCCTAACATTCGCCCACGCGCCATCACCCATGCAATGGCTACTTGGGAGGCGCTGGCGTGCAAGCCTGTGGCCAATTCTTGCAGTACCTTGACCAGCTTTTGATTAGCCACCGCGTTGTCGCCTGTAAAGCGGGGCAGGTAGGTTCTAAAGTCGCTGGGGCCGGTGGGTTTAGACCCTGCCAGCAAGCCGCGCGACAATACACCGTAGGCCGTAACGCCAATGCCCAGTTCTTTCAGCAGGGGGAAGATAGCTGCCTCGGGTCCGCGGCTGATCAGCGAGTATTCAATTTGCAGGTCGCTGATAGGGTGCACGGCGTGGGCTCGGCGTATGGTGTCTGCACCCACCTCGCTCAGACCAATATGGCGCACAGTGCCCGCTTTTACCATGTCGGCCATCGCGCCGATGGTGTCTTCAATCGGCACGCTGGCATCTAGCCGGGCCATGCGGTAAATGTCGATATGGTCGGTGCCCAAGCGCTGCAGGCTGTAGGCTAAGAAGTTTTTAACCGATACGGGCCTGCCGTCTACACCCGTCCAGCCGCCAGCGGGGTCGCGCAGCGCGCCAAATTTAACCGACAGCAGGGCTCGGTTGCGTTGACCTTGCAGTGCTTTGCCGATCAGCGATTCGTTATGCCCCATGCCATAGAAGTCGCCGGTGTCCAGCAGGTTAATGCCTGCGTCCAGCGCGGCGTGGATGGTGGCGATGCTGTGCGTATCGTCGCTGGCACCGTACATGCCCGACATGCCCATGCAGCCCAGCCCGATGGGGAAGACGCTGGGGCCATTGCGACCCAGCTGGGTGGTAGCAGATGGGGTGCTGGAAGATGTTGTGGAAATAGTGGCTGTGGAATTCATCAAAGTCCTTTCAGAGCGGTTAGCCCAAAGTGTGGAGGGGATGAAGTGACTGTATTGAAGTTATATAAAATAATAAAGTAGCATATTTATAATTAACTGTTATTGATTACGATAACAATATGTTTTTTGCGCTCAGGAGTTTGGCATGCAGATTGACCGTTTCAGGGCCATGGAAGTGTTTAACCAAGTGGTCGCACTGGGCAGCTTTACCGCAGCTGCCACGGCCTTGCATTTGCCCAAGGCGCGGGTGACCACGATAGTGCAAGAACTAGAAGCCCACCTGGGTGTGCGCCTGCTGCACCGCACTACCCGCCGCCTTAGCCTGACTGACGACGGCGCGGCCTACCACCAGCGGGCGCTGGCCATGGTGCAAGACATGGCGGAGCTGGAAGGCACGCTGCGCCAAGCCGTAGCCACGCCCGCAGGCCGCTTGCGGGTGGACATGCCTGCAGCAGTAGGCCGCCATGTCATTGGCCCTGCGCTGCCACAGTTTTTTGCACGCTACCCCGACATGGTGCTAGAGCTGGGCAGCTCTGACCGCCCGGTAGATTTGATAGCTGAAGGCGTAGATTGCGTCATACGCGGCGGCCTGGTGCACGACGACACACTTGTCGCCCGCCCGCTGGGCAATATGCAGGTGGTGACCTGCGCTGCGCCCAGCTACCTAGCGCGCTACGGCACACCGGCCACACTGCAAGCTCTGCAGCAACACCGTTTTTTAAATTTTCATTCCGCTAAAACTGGGCGTGAATTTCCGTTTGATTTTGCCCAAGGCGACGCAGTGCATCAAATTCATCGCCCACACTGGGTGTCGTGCAGCGACGCGGGGGCGTACGTAGCCGCAGGCTTGGCGGGCATGGGCATCATGCAGTCGCCGCGCACTCGCCAGATGTGCGACTTTCTGGCAAATGGCAAGCTGGTGCAAGTGCTGCCCGACTGGTCTGCAGGCAACCTGCCGCTGATGGTGCTGTACCCCCGCAACCGCCACCTTACGGCCAAGGTCAACGCGTTTGCGCTGTGGGTAAAAGAAGTGTTTGACGCTGAGTTTGCAGCGATAGCTCGGTCTGCAAGCTGAATGCATGTACTATATATTCGATAGCTGCTTGAGCAGGATTTACCTGGGTTAGAAGGCTAAAACATATTATTTTAATGCTCTAGGGCGATTCGCAGCAGCAGCTTGGGGTGGCATCTGCAAGCGCCCGGCTTTTTGAACTGCAGGCTTGGCCGCAGGTTTTTTTAGTGCCTGCTGCACAGGGGCTTGCTTTGCTGCTGGGCTTGCG
>JANOXT010000234.1:0-2247 GCA_031418555.1 Lysobacterales bacterium
CCGGGTCATGACCGTCTTGGGCTTGAAGCCAT
This sequence comes from Lysobacterales bacterium, assembly GCA_031418555.1. Classification (GTDB taxonomy): domain Bacteria; phylum Pseudomonadota; class Gammaproteobacteria; order Xanthomonadales; family Xanthomonadaceae; genus Lysobacter_I. Next base: position 33 of record JANOXT010000234.1, read on the forward strand.
TGGCATGGCCGCGACGGCCATCGCTGCGCTCATAGGGTTGGGCATTGAGGTGATGGCTCCGTTCGATCTTGCTGGCTTCGTCCACCAGGATGCGCAAAGCCTCGCCTGCACCATCCAAGCCTTGTGACAGTAACGCAGCCATCGCTGCTTCCATGGGAATCGCTGCTTCCATGGGATTATGTTCAACGCGTTGTGCCATGTTCTGGGTTCTCTCGGTTCGGGGCTATGGCGCCACCGAGGGAACCGCCGCAGGTTGTCGGAATGAAATTACAGAAAGGATGTTGCACTAACAGATGTTTCGACCATGGACCAACTGTCGGCATTGTTTCAGTTTCATTTGATGTGGTATTTGAAACATTGCTCTGATATAGTGGGATTACTATAAGTTATTTGGGACGAGTTCGATGCAATGGAATTGCGTGAAAAGAGCTGCGCGTACAGCATTCTCCTCGGAAAACGACTGTGTTGACGCATCGCACGAGACTGGTTCGGCTTTAGGTGTGAGCACTGGTGGCATGCGTCGTCACGATCTGCGTCCATGTGATGCAGGTCTCATATTCGAGCATTGACGCCATGGCAGCGCTCAGGGAAGAAGAAGTCCGCAGCGTCCATCACTGGAACGACAGTCTGTTTAGTTTCACCACGACACGATCGCCGGCATTCCGTTTCGAGAATGGTCATTTCGTGATGATCGGCCTCGAATCGGAAGGGCGTCCCTTGCTGCGGGCATACAGTCTAGTGAGTCCGAATCATGAGGAGCATCTCGAGTTCTTCAGCATCAAGGTGCCTGGTGGCCCGCTGACGTCGAGCCTGCAGCACTTGCAGCCGGGCGATCGCATCCTGGTCAGCAACAAGCCGACGGGCACGCTGGTATTGTCCGACCTGCGGCCCGGACGCGTGCTCTACCTGCTGTGCACCGGAACAGGGCTTGCGCCGTTCATGAGCCTGATCCGTGAGCCGGAGACGTATGCGGCCTTCGAGAAGGTGGTACTGGTGCACGGTGTGCGCCGGATCAGCGATCTGGCCTACCGCGACTACATCGAAAACGTCTTGCCGCAGCACGAGTTCTTCGGCGAGGACGTCCGCAACAAGCTTCTGTACTACCCAGTAGTCACGCGCGAGCCCTTCGTTCACCAGGGGCGGGTCACGCAGCTGATCGAAAGCGAACAACTGTTCGAGGACCTCGGCCTGCCGCCGCTCTCGCCGGAGAACGATCGCGCGATGATCTGCGGTGGCCCCGAGATGCTCTCCGATCTGCGGGCCTTGCTCGATGCCCGCGGGTTCTCGATCTCGCCGGGTCTCGGCCAGCTCGGCGATTATGTCGTCGAACGGGCCTTCGCGGAAAAGTAATCGGCTCCGGAAGAACGATCGCCGGAACCACTGGACATGGTTCATCGGGCCCAGGCCCGAAAGTACTGCCCGTGCTCGCATTGAACGAATCTGTCGCTCGCGCCTCCGTTTCGTCATCGCAGCCGCCCCCGGATTCGTGCCGGGTTGTTTTCCGCTGGCCTGACAAGCCGGTACGACCGCCCAACCATGTCGCCAGCACCACGCCGTAGCGACGCAACGCTCGATCGCAGGACAGGAAGATCAAGGAAGACCATGGACATGCCCGTTTTCACATCGCCCCGCCGTGTCGTCGTGACCGGCTATGGCGCTATCAGCTCGCTCGGACAGAACGCCGACGCCATCTGGGATGGCATCATGAATTACCGCGTTGGGTACCGAAAATACGATTTCGACGACGCCAGCATCCACGCGAGGTATTTCGGCTTCATCGACGACTTCGGCCGTGAGGCGATGCGTCCGTTCTCGAAGAAGATCTCGAAGATGCTGCCGCTGTTCGCCAAGTACAGCCTAGTGGCTGCGGACGAAGCGATCAAGATGGCATTTGGCGACACGCGTCTCGACGATGTCGTTTCGCCGTTCGATCGCGGGGTAATCCTCGGCACGGGCTGGGGCGGCCTCGACACCGCGAACAGCAACAACAACGAGTATCGCGAGCACGGCATCACCACCTCGTTCGCGACCGTGATGTCGATGTGCAACGCGGCCACGGCCGGCATCACCATGAACTGGAATTTCCGCGGCGTGCAGAACAGCCCGGTCGCGGCCTGCGCGACCGGGACGATCGCCATCGGCGAAGCCTACGAAGCGATCCGCAGCGGCCGTGCGAAGATCATGCTCGCGGGCGGCAGCGAGTCGCTCAAGGAGC
>JANOXT010000235.1:0-3650 GCA_031418555.1 Lysobacterales bacterium
GATGAAATCCAGACGGTCGCGGGTCGCGACCAGCTCGCGACAAAACGCCTCGACGCTGGGCGTGTGGCGCAGATCCAGTCCGAACACTTCCAGCCGGTCGGCCCATTCGCCGAAGTCCGGCTCTTCGGCGTAGCGCGCGGCCGAGTCGCGCGGGAAACGCGTGGTGACGATCAGGCTTGCGCCCGCACGCAGCAGCTTGAGGCCGGCCTGATAGCCGATCTTCACCCGTCCGCCGGTCAGCAGCGCGACCCGCCCGCGCAGATCCGCGGTCTCGGTGCGCTTGCCGAAGTTGAAATCCGCGCAGCTTGGGCACAGCTGATCGTAGAAATGATGGATCCGCGAATACTTCTGCTTGCACACATAGCAGTGCTGGGGTTCGATCGATTCGCGGGGCTCGGTCGTCTCAGTGTTGCGGTCTTCGGCTGCGAAATCGGCAGGCGGAAAATAATTCGGCGTGGTGAAGACCGGCCTGCGCCGCAACTCGCGGATACCGGTTTCGTGCAGCACCGATTCCTCGCGCGCGATCTGCGCAGCATTGCGCGCACGCTCGGCCGCCTTCATCTTCTGGCGACGCAGCACCGGATCCGGGTGGTAGACGCTCGCTACCGCCTGATGCAGCCGTCCGCGATCCTGCGCAGAGAGACGATCCAGCAATGTCCGATCGGCCGCCACCGCGTCCAGAAATGCGATGCAGGCCTGGGCTTCGGCGGTGAGCGCATCATCGCTGGCATCAGCGTATGCATCGTCGCGCGTCGCATCGCGCGTGGAGGGTGAAGAAGCAGGCATTGCGGTCCCAGGATTCGATCCGGCCACCGGCCGTAGACCGCGCATTGTCTCGCGGATGCGCCTGCCGTGCATGCGCGCAAGGCCCAGACGCCGCACACCGGGCCGTTTTCGGGACGCGGCTATACTCGGACCCTCGACCCGTCACCTCTCAGGCGCACCGGCCTTGCTGTCGTTCATCATTCCCGCCTTCAACGAAGAACGCTATCTGGCGGCCACGCTGATCGCGCTGAACGAAGCCGCGAGGGTCACTGCGATGGCCCACGAAGTGATCGTGGTCGACGATGGATCCACCGACGCGACCGGCGAGATCGCAGTCGCGCACGGTGCGCAGGTGGTGCGGGTCGAACACCGGCATATCGCCGCCACCCGCAACGCCGGGTCCCGGCACGCGCAGGGGAGCATCCTGATCTTCATCGATGCCGACACGCTGATCAATCCCATCGTACTGGGCGCTGCGTTGAATGCGCTTGAGTGCGGCGCCGTCGGCGGCGGCGCTACCGTGCGGCTGAGCGGCATGCCCGTCTGGCACGAACGCTGGGCCGCCAGCACGTTCGCATGGCTGCTGCGTCTGTGGAAGATCGCGCCCGGATGCTTCATCTTCTGCACCCGCGCCGCTTTTGATGCGGCCGGAGGATTCGACGAAACCTATTTCGCCGCCGAAGACATCGTCATCAGCCGCGCACTCTCGCGCCAAGGTCGATTCGTGATCCTGCGCGAAACCGTCGCAACCTCTGACCGCAAGCTGCGCACGTTCAAACTTGCGGACCACTTCGGCCTGCTGCTGCGCATGGCCGTGTTCGGCAGAAAAGTCCTGCGCTCGCGCAAAGACCTCAAGCTCTGGTACGAAGATCGGCGCAAAGATGCCTAGCGCCGAAAGCGTCCTAACGCTTCAATCGATGCGATAGACGCGTGCTTTCGGCATGTCTTCGCCCACCTGCAGAAACCAGCGTCCCGCGATGCCCGGCACAATCACCACCTCCGGCGACTGCAGCGCTTTCGACAAGGTCATCTTGCCTTTCAGCACTTTCCACTGCTGGCCGTTCTCCAGTTGGAACACGTCGCCTGGCGCCCAACCGCTGACCTCGCCTGTCGCACGGCTGCGAATCGGTGCATCGTTGAGTCCGATGAAAGCGCGATCAGCACGCGAGTCCACGGACACTGGCTGATCGCGTACGGCTTCGGCAAGGACTTCGGCTTTCGTCTGCGCTTTGACATCGTCAACAAACTTGGCATCGCTGTCGCGCAGCAGGGCGTTCAACCGCGCCAACTGTTCGGCCGTCAGGGTATCCAGGCCAGTGGCGCGAAGCTGCTCTGCCGTCAGGCGTTTTTCGATATCGACATAGGCGGACTGCGCAAAGACCGCGCCCGAAACGCAAAGCGCGATGACCAGACCGAAGGGGCGCAGAAAATGACGCATTGATGTTTCCTCTTACGGAATGAGCCGATTCAGCACAATGCCCAAGCCTGCACGCATCGTCGCAAAAACCAGCGCAGAAGTGTGTCACCGAATGATGTCAGTTCGATGGCAGTCGGCTTAATCGATTTTCCGATCGATTGTGCCAGCCATTAGGCGGGTTCATTCGCCCGGCCGGGTAATTTCCACGCGTCATGCTCGTTGACGAACAGCCGGAGGGTGTGCGTGACCGCGCCGGAGTCCGCCACCGTACAGGCGACCACTGCGCGCGCCCCGAACGCCTGAATCGACCGGCGTGTCTGCCATATTGTTGTTTCCGCAGTCCACTGCTAGGGTCGATGACCATAATGGACATGAGCTTTTCGATGGAACACATTCTGGTCAACAGACAGCATCTGGCGCAAACGCGGTCCGATCAAAGCGACTTGCCGCAGCTCGCCGACGGCGCTGTACGTCTGAAAGTGGAAAGCTTTTCACTGACCGCGAACAACATCACCTATGCGGTGCTGGGCGATCGGTTCGGCTATTGGAATTTTTTTCCTGCGGCCGGCGATATGGGCATTGTGCCGACCTGGGGCCATGCCGTGGTCGAAGCTTCGAATCATGACGATGTCGCTGTCGGCGAGCGCATTTACGGTTTTCTGCCGATGGGCACGCATCTGGATGTCGTGCCTGGCAATATCGCTGCCGGTGGTTTTGCCGATCTGTCCGCCCACCGCCAGGCGATGAGCCCCATCTACAACCACTACAGCCGGCTCGCCCATGATCCGGAGCATCGTCTGGCGCACGAAGTCCAGCGCATGGTGTTCGGCCCGTTGTTCAAGACCGGATTCCTGATCGAAGCGATGTTTCGCCGTAAAGGCTTGCACGGCGCTCAGACGATGCTGATCACCAGCGCCTCGTCGAAAACCTCGATGAGCCTGGCCAGCGTTGCCAAAGATCTCTCGCCCACGATCGTGCGCGTCGGCCTGACCTCGGACAAACATGTCGCTTTTGTCGAAAGCACAGGGCTTTACGATCGCGTCATCGCCTACGACCAGATCGCATCGCTGCCGCAGACGCGGATGGTGTGCGTCGACTTCGCGGGTAACGGTGCGCTGCTGCACGCGATCCACTCGCACTTGGGCGACGCCTTGGCTTACAGCTGTCTGGTGGGGGCGACGCATGTCTCTGCGCTGGGTGACGGGCAAGCCAAAACCAAAACCATGCCCGGACCAGAACCCATTCTGTTCTTCGCGCCGGATCACGCCGTCGCCGCCGTTAAAACGCTGGGGGCAAAAAGATTTTCGGAAGCGGTTGCGGTTTGCTGGCATCCTTTCCTCGATGCTGTGGGCCGCTCAGTAACCATCGAAGAGCGCGCAGGGCTTGCTGCCGCAGGCGACACCTATCTGGCGATATTGCAGGGCATGTCGGACCCAAGCCGGGCGACCGTCGTCCGGCCATGACAACG
>JANOXT010000236.1:0-1611 GCA_031418555.1 Lysobacterales bacterium
GAACTCGGCGATCTGCTGTTCCAGGTCGTATTCCACGCGCGCATGGCCGAAGAACAGGGCGCGTTCGCGTTCGCCGATGTGGTCGCCGCGATCAGCGACAAGATGGAGCGCCGGCACCCGCATGTGTTCGCGGGTATGAGCATTGCCGACAGCGATGCGCTGAACGTGATGTGGGATGCCGAAAAGAAAAAGGAACGCTTGGCGAAACATGCTGCGATGCAGCCCGACGCTGCGCATGATGATTCGGTGTTGGCAGGCGTCGCCCGAGGCCTGCCCGAATGGCAGCGTGCGCTGAAGCTGCAGAAGCGCGCCGCCACCGTCGGCTTCGATTGGCCCGGCCCGGCGCCGGTGATCGAAAAGATCAAGGAAGAACTTGAAGAAGTCCGCGTCGAATTCGATGCGTTTGCCGCCGCGCCGCACAGCGCCGAAGTGCGCGACCGCCTTGAAGACGAGCTGGGCGATCTGCTGTTTGTGGCCGCGAATCTCGCGCGCCATGCGAAGGTCGACCCGGGCGCTGCGATGCGACGCGCCAATCGCAAATTCGAGCGTCGTTTCCGGGCGATGGAAGTGATGGCCGCCGCAGACGGCGTGCATCTGTCCGATCTTCCGCTGGACGCGCAGGATGCGTACTGGAACCGTGCCAAGGCGGACGAGCGCACCGACAGGAGCGTTGGGGCATGAAGTGCTATCGCCATCGCGAACAGGAAGCGCACGGCGTCTGCGCTGCTTGCGGCAAAGGTCTGTGCGCGCAAACATGCGCCCACGACGGTGCGTCCGGTCTGCATTGCGATGCTGCCTGTGCGAAGCTTCTGCGCCGGCGCGAATCGCGCGGCGATGCGCCGGTCGGCTGGATCTGGTCGGTGCTGCTGGTTGCGGTGGGCGTCGTGCTGCTCTACTACGGTTATCGCTATTCCGAATGGACGATGAGCGTGCCCAATCTGCTAGGCATGCTGTTTCTCTGGTATGGGGTGGTGCTGCTGTTGCAACGCATCGCCGCGCGTACTGCCAAGCCCGCCAACAACACCTGATCGGAGACGCCCATGGCCGGTTATTCCAGCTTCCGCGAGTTCTATCCGTTCTATCTCAGCGAACACCAGAACACCACGTCCCGCCGGCTGCATTTTGTCGGGACTTCGGGCGCGCTGGGCTGCATGCTCGCTGCGATCGTGCGCGACAATCCATGGTGGCTGCTGGCCGCGCTGGTCTGCGGCTATGCGTTCGCATGGGTGGGGCATTTCTTTTTCGAGAAAAACCGTCCGGCGACGTTCAAGCATCCGCTGTATTCGTTCGTGGGCGATTGGGTGATGTACAAGGACATCCTGATCGGCAGGATCAAGTTCTGATCGGTCATTCATGGTTATCAACCGCCGTGACGCGTTTTTGTGCTCGCACGATATGCTTTCAGTGCTGGCCGATGCTGGTATGCGATCGGGGCCATCGTTGGAATAACCCTGTCTTGAAGTGGCTTGCGATACTCGGGTCATGAAGTGACTTGTGATCTGCGGAGCACCGCCGGATAATTCTCCTGCGCACGGGATTTTGCGCATCGAACTGGCGGGTGAGCGACTACTCAGCAGCAGCGCCGCCTTCTGTCATTGATCGCAAATTGGA
>JANOXT010000237.1:0-2895 GCA_031418555.1 Lysobacterales bacterium
TTCCGCCAAGCACCGACGACATTGAATTTGCTGCAGGGTCCACGCGTCGAAGCGCTGGATATCGTCCGCCTCAACGATTGCGCGCATCACACCGCGCTCTTTGGTGAAGCGGTGCATCGGGCGTTGTGAAAGGCCATGAGGACGCTTTTAAGGCACGGCTTTCCCCCGCGCCGCTTCCCACAGCGCATACCACGCATCGCGTGGCAGTGGTTCTTCGCATGCATGCGCCGCGTCGCGGATGCGTTCGATTCTCGTACTGCCAATGACGACACGTGTATCTGGCAGCGAAGCCACCCAGCGCAGCAATAGCGATGCGGGATCAAGTCCGAATTCACCGCCCATCGCCTGCAACCGATCGTGCACGCGACCGCCGATCTGCGAATGTGGATCGAGCAGATCGCCGCCGCCCAGCGGCGACCACGCCTGGATCTCGGCGCCGCGGGCGCGGGTTGCGCTGTGCGTGCCGTCGTCGAGTGCGCTGCTGTTCGCGAGCGACAGTTCGATCTGATTCGCGATCACCGGCAGATGGCCGTCGAACAGCGCAAGCGCATGCGTATCGAAATTGGAGACGCCGAAGCTGCCGACGCGTCCTTCGCGCTGCTGGTAACGCACCCAGTCCGCGATGGCCGCCGGCTGCACTAGCAGATCGAAGCGATGCAGTGTGAGGGTGTCGACATGATCGGTCTCAAGCGCAGACAGCGTCTCATTCAGCGCTTGCTGCAGATGGTCGACCGAAAGATCGTAATGCTGCACGCCGCGCGGGTTGTCAGGGCTGCCGGTCATCACGATGCCGATCTTGGCGATGAGCTTCAGCCGCGCGCGCAGACCCGGCCGCAGTGCGAACGCGGCGCCCACCAGCGCATTGGTGGTGTGACCGCCGTAGATATCGGCCAGATCCAGGGTGTCGATGCCCAGGCCCAGCGCGGCTTCCAGCAGATCGGCCACGGCCTGCGGCGACAGTTTCGCGCCCCAGTCGCCGAAGCGCATCGAGCCGAGGATCGGTGTTGAAGTCGACATCACGATGTTCATGTGGCGTGCGCTCACGATGGCCGCTGGGGCAGGGCACGGCGATAATAGCCGGATGACAACGCGCACCCTCTCCGACTGGCTGGTCTACATCGAACGCCAGCATCCGAAAACGATTGCAATGGGCCTGGAGCGCGTACGCACCGTTGCCGCGCAGATGGCTTTACCCAAGCCGGCGCGCTTCGTGATCACCGTTGGCGGCACCAACGGCAAGGGCTCCACGGTGGCATTCGTCGAAGCGATCGCGCGCGCTGCCGGCTGGCGCGTCGGTGCTTACACCTCGCCGCATTTGCTGCGCTACAACGAGCGCGTGCGCGTCGACGGCAACGACGCCGACGATATCGTTCTGGCGGAAGCTTTCGACGCAGTGGAAGCCGCACGCGGAGACACCGTGTTGACCTATTTCGAATACGGCACGCTTGCTGCGCTCTGGCTGTTCGCGCGCAGCGATCTGGATCTCGCCATTCTGGAAGTCGGGCTGGGCGGTCGCCTGGACGCGGTGAACAGTGTCGACCCCGATGTCGCCGTGATCACCACGGTCGATCTCGATCATCAGGACTGGCTCGGCGATACCGTCGAGAAAATCGGTTTCGAGAAAGCCGGCATCGCCCGCGCCTGGAAGCCGCTTGTTTTGGGCGATGACGATCCGCCCTCAAGCGTGCTGGGTCACGCCTACGCTATCGGCGCATCGGCGGCGCGGATCGGCTGCGATTTCTTTTTCGAGCGTATCGATAACGACAGCACGCATTGGCGCTGGCGCGAAATCGGCTGCGAACTGGAGCTGCCGATGCCGGCATTGGCCGCGCCCGTGCAGCTGCGCAATGCCGCCGTAGCTATCGCCGCGCTGCGGGCATTGCCGGTGGATCTGCCCGAGGCCGCATTCGTCGCCGGCGTGCGCAACGCGCGCGTCGCGGCGCGGCTGCAGCGTTTCATTCGCGACGGCGTCGAGATCGTGGTCGATGTCGGGCACAACCCGCAGGCCGCGCGTGCCTTGGCCGCATGGCTGGACGCATCGCCGGTTTCCGCCCCCACCCATGCGGTGTTTGCGGCGCTGGGCGACAAGGATGTCTGCGGTGTGGTCGAAGCTCTGGCGGACCGGGTCGACCGGTGGTGGCTGGCCGGGCTGGAGGACGCAGGGCCGCGCGGGATTGCCGTGGATGCGTTCGTCGAACGGCTTGCCGGTACGGCTGCTGCGGACGGGCGCCGACACGCCACCATCGCCGAAGCATTGACCGCCGCGCGTCGCGAAGCCGTTCCCGGGGCGCGGATTCTGGTGTTCGGTTCGTTCCATACCGCTGCTGCCGCTCTGGAAGCGCTTGCCGCTGTCTGAATGGTCCGCCCACCGCTGCCCGGTCGGGCACGGCCGGACGCGGCGTATAATTCGCCCGCTCCCTCTTTCTCCGGATGCCGATGGACACTGGACTCAAGCAGCGCCTCATCGGCGCCGCCGTACTCGTTGCCCTGGCGGTGATTTTCCTGCCGATGCTGGTCAAAGGCCCCGCGCCCGACAGCGGCGTGTCGGATGTACCGATCACCATGCCCGATGGCCCTGCCGCAGGCATCGAAACCCGCGAGCTGCCGCTGGTGATGCCCGGTGAAGTGCCCAAGGGCGGCGCCGTTGGTATGGATACGACGCCGATGGACCGCCCTGCTACGGCTTCCGTGAAACCTGCAGCGGGCAATCCCGATCCCGCTGCGACGGATCCCGACCAGTCTGTTTCTTCCGATCCCGCGTCCACCACGTCGCTGCTGCCGGCCACCGCTGCGGGCGGAAGCTTCGATCTGTCGAGCCTGCGCATCCTGGGCTCGGTCGGCGAGCCGATCAACCCCGCCGCCTGGGAGTGGTATCACAAGCATGTCGGCGGCGGC
>JANOXT010000238.1:0-4316 GCA_031418555.1 Lysobacterales bacterium
GCCGAGAATGGCCATGTCGCAGTCGAGAAAACGACGCGCATCCTCGCAGTCATCGCCGGTGCCGGTATCTTCGATACCCAGACCGCCATGGCGGGCGGTCAACAGGATCAGATCGGCAACCCGCTGCGCATCGATCGCCGATTGCGGGCACCAACGGGCGATGTGTTCGATCGCAAGACGTGCGGATGCGGCTTCGTTGTCGCTGCGGCCAGCCACGTACACCGCATCGTGGTAGAGCACCGCCAGCCAGACTTCATGCGGACGATGCCAACCGGGACCTGATTCAACCGTTCGAAAATGCGCAAGCACATCCTGCACATGCCCGAAGTGGTGATAGGCGCGAGGCGGAGAAGCATAGGCAGCGCGCAGCGATTCAAGCTGCGCGGCCTGAAGGATCAGCGGCCCCTCCAATACGCCATCGCGAACGCTGAAATCGTCGACGTTTGCGCTCATCGCATGCAGCGGACGGCAGCAGACCTCAGCCGCCGACCACGCTCAACGTGGGCGATCGCTTGGTCGACTTGTAATCCACCGCAGTCTCTGCCGTGTACGCGCAGACGCGATTGCGGCCTTCGTTCTTGGCGCGATACAGCATCTGATCGGCGTGCGAGAGCAGACGCGAAAGGTCGTAACCCGATTGGGCGGTTGAACTGACTCCGAAACTCGCGGTGACCACGAACGAATAACCACAGTCGCGGGTATCGAGCTGGGCGAGCTGCGAACGGCAATCCTCGGCAAGACGCGTCGCAGTGGATAGATCCAGTCCGTGCAGCAGCACCGCGAACTCTTCGCCGCCGATACGGCCCAGATAATCCACCTTGCGGCAGTGCGCGGAACAGGTCTTGCCGACCTGCTTCAGCACCCAGTCGCCCGCGCCATGGCCGTAGGTATCGTTGATCGCTTTGAAATGATCCAGGTCGAACATCACCAGCGCTGCGGACTCGCCGGCGCGCGCGGCATCGATCAATGCACGCTCGGACTTCTGGGTGAAGTAGTGGCGATTGCCCAACCCGGTCAGGGTGTCGGTCTGCGCCAAACGCTGCAGTTGGCCTTGATGGCGCTTGATCTGGATCGCCCAGAAAATGATCCCGACGAGCAGCAACATCAGGAACACCATCAAAAGACGGGCTTTCTGAGCGCCTTCGCGCTCGAGGTTCTGCCGAAGTAGCAGGACTTGATTGGTGCGTTTCAAAGCCCCCATCTGCTGTCTCTGCTGCTCCGTCTGTTCGCGGAACATCACATAGACAACTTCGCGGGCTTTGACATCGCCCAGATAGGCTTTTTCTGCCTCTGCATACTGTTTGTACAAAGCCAACGCCTCGGCAGTCTGTCCGCGGCGTTCGGCGATCTGATAGAGCGTGCTGTATGCGGTGACCAGGGCCTGGGTCGATTTGATGTCATCGCCCAGGGCGATCGTCTGATCCGCTTGATGCTGGGCAGCAGACAATTCGCCCTTCCCAAGCTTCAACTCGCTGAGTAGCGAACGAATCTCGGCAATCAGCCGGGGGTAGTGGGTAACAAGCACATCGGGAAGAGCGTCCTGCTCCAAAAGCATCACGGCCTTGTCGACCTCACCCGATTTTGCAAGGTAGCGGGCACGCGTGGCGCGCAGCGTGCTGGCTGCCATGAGCTCGGGAATTTTCAAGCATTCTGCCAAAGCAGAATCGAAGGAATCATTGGACGCATTCAGCACGCCAAGCACTTGCTGGGACTCGAGCTTCACACTGCTCGCGAAACACTTCACGCGCGGCGCTGGCGACTGATTCAGAATTTCGTTGGCATACTTCAGACCAAGCGAGTATTGACCCATCTGGTTGTAAAACATCGCAGCAGCGCCGATGCCATCGTTACGGATATTCCTGTCCTTCACTTTTCCGCGCATTTCCAAATTGCTCTGCACATAAGGCAGACCCGTGCTGAAGTCGCGGGTAATCGCCGTCAAATTGGCGATGAGGCTTCCCGTCCGGAACTGCAGATCGACATCTTTGACCTGTTTGTAGAGTTGCGTGGATTGTTTGACGCCATCGGCGAATCTATCCCGATAGATGGTAGAGAAAGCCTGGAGGTAGCGAAGCTTTTGCGACTCCATTTTCGTCGCTTCGGATTTTCGATTCTCGAGATCCGTGAGTATTTCCAAAAAGCGCTTGGAGTTGGAGCTGCGCAGGCTGTCGGCCTCTGCAAGGGAATCCGCGTAACGCGACGCGCCATGCGCGGCCATGGATGACAATATGGCCGAAAGAGCAAACACCGATGTCAGAAGCATCCTTTTCACAACTCACCCCAAGCGCTGGATTGTCCGTTTAACTGGCGCCGAAAACTTACTCTGCTTTCGGCTCTTCTTGCGGCGTTTCGCCTTCCTGATCCGGCGCCTGCTTCTCTTCTTCTTCAGACGGACTGAAGACGAGACAAAGCAGCGTATCTCGACCATCGAGTTGATCGCCAAGTTTTTTGACATCGCCCCTGAGCAGACTGTCGCGCTGATGCTCATCGGCATTCAACGCTGTCACAGCTGCCGAGTAATCGGCGATGGACATCCGCGCCATGGCCGCATTGGCGCCCATCGACTCAAGAAACTGAATCACATTCGACATTGCAACTCCCCCTATTATCTGTGAATAGACGTGGTTTAGGCCGTTTCATGGCCACCACCCTGAAATAACAGACAGGTGCGTGATCGACACGAACCTGAACACCGGGCTTTTCCCCAGGCCCAACCACTCTTGCTTCATCCTTGGTCGCAGGCTAAGCCAGGCCACTAAAAATATCAACGGCTTCAATGAGATGCCGCATCGATCTCAGCGATTCTGGCCAGCATGGCGTCGTTTCGCTGCAGCGGTCGGGCCGGTGGCACCACCAGCGTACTTTGGAGATGCAGTTCGGCATCCAGCAGCGCTGAGAGCGGGATGCGCTGCATTCTGGGCGGGGCGATGGGGAGGGTAGCCGCTTCGTAGACAATCACTTCATGTTCGGGCGGGTATCCCTCTTCGGCCAGGAGCTCCAACAGCAGGCGACGATAAGCCGCACCGGTCTTGAACCGGGACACCGAGCGGTCACCGACCACCCCGATCTGCCAGAGCACCAGATAGGCGCTTGGGTCCAGACGTCGGCGGTAGAACAACAGTTGGCTGGCCTCGTAGTGCTGGCAGCCGTAAGTGCCGGGGTCGATGCCCAAGTCGGCATACAGGCAGTCCTCGGCGGAGATGCCGGCGTGCATTTCGGCGTCGAAGCCTTCGGCGCGGGCCTGGGCGATGGTGTGATGCGGCACTTGGGCGAAGACACCCGGATGACCGTAGAACACCCCGCAGACCCGATGGCCGGCGCGGACTTCGGTCAGCATGGCTTCGATCATCTCGCGATAGCTCCGGGTGCGGCGCTTTCCCTCGGCATAGTACGGCTGGAGGCTGCGCATGTCGGGACGCATCTCCTGCAGCCACAGTTCGACGATGGCATCGGACACCAGACCGAAGACGACATCGGCGTGTTCGATCTCGCTGCGCGAGCGCGGGCTGACGTGCGCACCGAGCATCATGCCGAGGCCGACGGCGGCGTAACTGCCTTTGATGGGTTGCATTGCGATTCCGGAAACAGGCACAGTCATGGCTCTGGTGGCGTCGATGTGGATGCGGCAAGTCGGGCGCGCCATGCCTGGGCAGTCATGCGCCAACCCAGGTTCCCGGCCGTACCCACGTCGAAGGGTTCGAATCCCAGATGTTCGACCAACCGTCTGGCCGAGGCATTCTCAACGGTATGCCGTCCCGCCACTTCGTCCATGTCCAATGCCCAGCGTTGAGACAGCACGCCATCGATCAGTTGCTCCAATGCCTGCAGGCCGGCGCCGGTGTGCTGCGCCTGGGGCAGCAACATGAGGCCCAGTTCGCCACGGCTGGGCAGCGCCGCATCGCGCACCAATGCGGCAAGCCCAAGCGTCTGGCCGGTCCTTTGATGCGAAAGATGCCAGTAGCGCGCACGCGCGGCCGGATTGGCGTTGTGCATCAGCGCTTTGGCGAACAGATCCGTGGCTTGTTGCACGTCCAACGCTTCTGCGATATGCCGCATCACCGTTACATCGGCGTATAGCACTCGATAGAGTTCGACATCGCCCTCGCCCACCAGCCGTCCATGGACGCGTGCTGTATCGAAAGTCCAGTCGATGCGATTGCTCACCATCACAAAAAACTCGCGTACTGGTCCAAGCCGAGGCGCTGGATGTCCGGCACCCGGCAATCGGCTGCGGGATGGCCGACGACCAGCAGCAGATAGGCCATTTCGGTCTTCGGACGGCCCAGAATTTCGTTGAGAAAACCCCTCGGGCTGGG
>JANOXT010000239.1:0-6566 GCA_031418555.1 Lysobacterales bacterium
GCGCGCGATCGCACGCGAGACGGTGGACTCGTGCAGACCGACTTCCGCGGCGACTTCGCGCAGGGTGAGCGGGCGCAGCGCCTGTTCGCCGAATTCCAGAAAGCCCGACTGCTGGCGGATCAGGCAGCGCACCACTTTCAGCAGCGTGTCGCCGCGCGCTTCCAGATGCTTGAGCAGCCAGCGCGCTTCCTGCAACCGCCCGCGCAGATAGCTGGCATCGCTGCTGCTGGCGTGTCCGATCATGCTTTCATAGCCGCGATGGATGGTCAGCCGGGTATGGCTGCCGGCCAATGCTGCGCGCCACAGCCCCTGATGCCGCCAGATCACGCAGTCCGGAGTGATGTAGGTGTCCACGCCCATGGCGCCGTGCTGCGCGCCGGGTCGGGGGTCGAGCGAACGCACCAGGTGCAGGCCGGTCGCGACCTCGTCCGCAGGAGCGTTCATCTCCGCGGCCAATCCGTCCGCCCCGATCTTCGGCAGCCGCTCCAGGGGGCCGGCGACGATCTGCAGCGCCATGGCTTTGCCCGGGGTATCGTCGGACAGCACGTCGAGCTGCAGCGTCAGGCATTCGCGCAGGTCGCGTGCGCCGATGCCCAGCGGGTCGAAGCGCTGGATCTGGTGCAGGACTGCGGCAACCTCGGCTGCGCCCACATTCAGTTCCGGGCGCAGCATCTCGGCGATGGCGTCCAGCGGTTCGCGCATGTAGCCGTCGTCGTCGATGGCGTCGATGAGCGCAGCGCCGATGCGCTGGTCCTGCGGCGACAGCCGGGTGAGATGCAGCTGCCACGACAGGTGGTCGTGCAGGGATTCGGTGCGGACCAGCCGGTCCATCGGGTCCGCGCCGTCCTCATCGCTGCTGCCGCTTCCGCTTCCACTGCCGGCACTGCTGGTGTTCCAGCTGTCCGGGGGCTCCCAGCCGTCGTCGTCGCTGGCGCCCTCGCGTTCCGTCGGCTCGTCCGAACGCGTGGCGTCCGGTGCCGGCGCCTGCTCAGGCATGCCCTCGGGCGCGTTCTCGGCAGCGTCGCCGTCATCGGTTTCGGCCCAGTCCAGCAGCGGATTGCTCTCGACCGCAAGGGTGATTTCGGTTTCCAGTTCCAGCGAAGACAGCTGCAGCAGATGCAGCGCCTGACGCAGCTGTGGCGTCAGGACGAGCTGTTGACCCAGCGATGTCTGCAGGCGTGGCTTCATATCCCTATGGTAGATCGTGGCGTCTTGCCGGGGCTACAGCGGAATGACCGGCCCGACCCGCGTATCCCGGGGCCGGAAAATATCAGGTCGGAGAAATTACAGACGGAACGACTCGCCGAGGTACACGCGACGCACGTCCTGATTCGCCAGCAGCGCGTCCGGCGCGCCCTGCGCCAGCACCGCACCTTCGTTCAGAATGTAGGCGCGATCGCAGATGCCCAGCGTTTCGCGCACGTTGTGGTCGGTGATGAGCACGCCGATGCCGCGATTCTTGAGATGCACCACGATGCGCTGGATCTCGCCGACCGAAATCGGATCGACGCCGGCGAAGGGCTCGTCCAGCAGGATCAACCGCGGTTTGGCAGCCAACGCGCGGGCGATCTCGACCCGGCGCCGCTCGCCGCCGGACAGACTGGCGCCGCTTTGTTCGGCGACGTGTGCGACCTGCAGTTCGTCCAGCAGGTTGGCCAGTTCGCGCTCGCGGCCGGCGCGATCGAGATCGGGGCGCAGTTCCAGCACCAGCCGCAGATTGTCGGCAACGCTGAGTTTGCGGAACACCGAAGGTTCCTGCGGCAAATAGCCGACGCCGCGCTTGGCGCGGGCATACATCGGCTCGCCGGTGATGTCCTTGCCATCCAGCGTGATGCGGCCGGCATCGGCCGGCACCAGGCCGACGATCATGTAAAAACAGGTGGTCTTGCCGGCGCCATTCGGGCCGAGCAGGCCAACGACTTCGCCGGCATTGAGGTGAAGGCCGAAGTCGCGGACGACTTCGCGCGACTTGTACCGCTTGCGCAGCCCCTCGGCGAGCAGCATCAGGGTTTGACCGGTGTTGCCGGGGCGCGCGTGGATTTGGGCTGGATGGTCATCTTGACCCGGCCGCCGGTTTCGCCGCCGCTTTCGAGGCGCCCGCTCTTGAGATCGTAGGTCAGGCGCTGTCCGCTGGTGCTGCCGCGCGGCGTAGTGACGGTGTAGTTGCCGGTCAGCACCACCACATCGGTGCTCATGTTGTAGTCGATACGGTCGGCCTTTGCGGCCATCGGCGAGCCGTCGTCCATCTGCTGCTTGAGCATGGCCTGATTGCCGGTCAGCACTGCGCGGACCACTTCGTTGCCGTTCTGGTGGATGTCCGCTTTCGCTGCGCGGATATCCAGCGTGCCTTGTTGGATGACGACATTGCCCGACAGCGTATTCACGCTGTTGCCGCCCAACGTTCCTTCCTGGCGGTCCGACTCGATATTCATGGGCTGGTTGCGGTCCGATTCGCGCGCGAAGGTCGGCAGTGTGACTACAGCCGCAACTGCGAACAGCGCGAAGAGCGCAAACGGCTTGCGAAGGGCAGGCTTGGAATCAGCGGCGGACGGTGACATAACTGGACTTGACCTCGGAGCGGAACACATAGCGTTTGGTGGTCGTGGACACCGCAAAACCGCGTCCACGAAGTATAGAGCCGGGCTGAACGATGGTCACCACGGCGTCGGTATTGGCGAGACTCTGGCCGGGAAACACATTCAACCGATCGGTATTCATGGTGATCGGACGCAGATCGTCGGCCGGGCTGTTGGCTTTCACGTCGCCGGTCAGGCGGATTTCCTTCTGGTCGCCGCTGACCCACCCCAGCTTGGAGCGGATGTCCCAATACTTGCCGGTGCTGTCCGGCACCTGGAACACCGGCGTGGTCAGCGACATCGTCTCGTCGTTCGGGCGGCGTTCCAGGGTCGGCGCGCGCAGGGTGAAGGATTCCTTGCCCTCGCCATTGAGCGCGGTGAGTTCGAAATCGTGCAGCACATAGTCCGGCCGCGCGCTGCCGGCCGCGGATTGCGTCGACGGGCTGCGGTGCGTCCACACCGCCCAGCCGCTGATCACCGCGCCGGCAAGCAGCAGCAGGATCACGATGCCACGCCAGCTCATGCCAGTTCCCCGGTGGGTGCAAATGGTATCGGGTCGTCGAAACTGCCCTGCGCAGCGATGATCAGGTCGCACAGTTCGCGCGCGGCGCCGGCGCCGGCGTTAGCGTGAGTGCGCAGCTCCGCCTGTGCGGCGGTGAATGCGTGGGCATTGGCGGGTGCCACCGACAGCCCCACTGCGCGCATCGCCGCAAGATCCGGCAGATCGTCGCCCATGAAGCACACCGCATCCAGACCGATGCCCAGTTCGGCGCACAGTTCGCGCACGCAGGCGAGTTTGTCTTTCACGCCGATGTACGCAAGCACACCCAGATCTTCGGCGCGACGGCGCGCGACCTCGCTGTTGCGTGCGGTAATCAGCGCGACGGTGATCCCGATTTGGCGCAACAGCACCAGACCTTGGCCGTCATGCACATGAAAGGCTTTGAGCTCGCGGCCTTCGCTGTCGAAGTACAGACGGCCGTCGGTCAGCGTGCCGTCGACGTCGAAACAGGCCAGGCGGATATTGCTGGCCCGCGTCGTCAGCATGCTGTCTTTGGCGGCGCGTACGCTCAGCGTCATGTGTTCGATGTGAGCAGACGTCATCAGACGACCCGCGCCCGCAGCAGGTCGTGGATGTTCAGCGCGCCGACCACGCGGCGTTCGCTGTCGATCACCAGCAGTGCGTTGATCTTGTGCGCTTCCATCAATTGCGCGGCTTCGACGGCGAGCGCATCGGCGTCGATGGTGACCGGCGTACGCGTCATCAGTGTTTCGATCCGGGTCACATGCACGTCGGTCGAAGGGTCGGCCAGCGAGCGGCGCAGATCGCCGTCGGTGTAGAGGCCAAGCAGACGGTTGTCGGGATCGACCACTGCGGTCATGCCAAGACGTTTACGGCTCATTTCCAACAGCGCATCGCTGAGCGTCGCCTCGGCGCCCACGCGCGGAATGTCGTCATCGGCATGCATCACGTCGGCGATATGCAGCAGCAAGCGCCGGCCCAGCGCGCCGGCGGGGTGCGAGCGCGCAAAATCTTCGGAGGTGAAGCCGCGGGCTTCCAATAGCGCTACCGCCAGCGCATCGCCCATCGCCAGTGAGGCGGTGGTGCTTGAGGTCGGCGCCAGCGCCAAGGGGCAGGCTTCGGCCGGGACGCTGACATCGAGGTGGATATCGGCTTCCAGGGCCATCGTCGACTGTGCCCGGCCGGTCATGGCGATCAGCCGGTTGCCCTGGCGCTTGAGCACCGGCAGCAGGGTCAGGATTTCGTCGGATTCGCCGGAGTAGGACAGCGCCAGCACCACGTCGCGGTCGGTGATCATGCCCAGGTCGCCGTGGCCGGCTTCGCCGGGATGCACGTAAAACGCAGGGGTTCCGGTGGACGCGAAGGTGGCGGCGATCTTGCGCGCGATATGCCCGGATTTGCCCATGCCGATGCAGACCACCCGCCCTTGGCAGGCCAGCAGCGTGCGGCAGGCAGCGGAGAACTGTCCGTCGATCCGCTGTGCCACCGCCACCAGCCCCTCGCGCTCGACCTCGAACACCCGGCGACCGCTGTCGGCCAAAGCGGCGTCGCTGACGGCATCGGGGGATGCAGGTTGAACTGAAGTCTGTTGAAGTGAGGCGTTCGCCATTGGGGGCCAGACGGCTTTCCGTTACGCTAAGCATTCGATTCTACGCACCCGCCCCCGGGATTGCCCGCACCGCCCATGAACGCAGCATCGCGCCGCGCAGGACTCAGACCTTCCGATGACCCCCGATACCATTCGCCAGCTGATCGAACAGGGCCTTCCCGGTGCCCAAGTGCATGTGGAGGGTGACGATGGTGTGCATTTTGAAGCCCGCGTGATCCATGAAGACTTCCGCGGCCAACTGCCGCTGGCCCGCCACCGCATGGTGTATGCCACGCTGGGCGAACTGATGGGCGGGGCGATCCATGCGCTTGCATTGAAAACGCAGACGCCCGAAGAAGCCGGATAACTGCTTTTGTGGGAGCGACGGAAGTCGCGACCAGCCACGCAGACGCTTTTCCGGAAAGCGGTCGCGACTTCCGTCGCTCCCACATTTCACGAATCGCGGCTTGACCAGCCTCCGGCTGTTGAAAGCCACCGCTCCCACAGCCGTTTCCAGATCAAAGACAACCATGCAAAAAATCGTAGTTACCGGCGGCGCGCCGCTCCAAGGCGAAGTGCGCATTTCCGGCGCGAAGAACGCGGTATTGCCGATTCTGTGCGCGACGCTGCTCGCAGACGGTCCGGTCGACATCGGCAACGTCCCGCATCTGCACGATGTGGTGACCACGATCAAGCTGCTGCGCGAGCTTGGCGCCAGCGTCGAGCACGATATCGACAACGGCCACGTCCGCGTCGATGCGCGAAGCGTCAACAGCCACATCGCGCCGTACGAACTGGTGAAGACCATGCGCGCGTCGGTGCTGGTGCTGGGACCGCTGCTCGCGCGCTATGGCGCCGCCGAAGTGTCGCTGCCCGGTGGCTGCGCGATCGGTTCGCGCCCGGTCGATCAGCACATCAAGGGCATGCAGGCGCTGGGCGCCGAAGTCAGCGTCGAGCACGGCTTTATCAAGGCCAAGGCCGAGCGTTTGAAGGGCGGCCGTGTGGTGTTCGACATGGTCAGCGTGGGCGCGACCGAGAACGTGATGATGGCGGCGACGCTCGCCGACGGCATGAGCGTGCTGGAAAACGCCGCGATGGAGCCGGAGATCGTCGATCTTGCCGACTGCCTCATTGCGTTGGGTGCGAAGATCGAGGGCGCCGGCAGCAACCGCATCACCGTGTACGGGGTCGAGCGTCTGCAAGGCGGCAAACACGATGTGGTCGCCGATCGCATCGAAACCGGTACGTTTCTGGTTGCTGCCGCCATGACCGGCGGCCGTATCGTTTGTCGCGCCGCGCGTCCGGAAACGCTGGATGCGGTGATCGAGAAACTTACCCAGGCCGGCGCCGCGATCACCGTCGATGCCGACACCATCACCCTCGACATGCACGGGCAGCGGCCGAAAGCGGTCAATATCACCACCGCACCGCATCCGGGTTTTCCCACCGATATGCAGGCGCAGTTCATGGCATTGAACTGCGTGGCGGATGGCGTGAGCGTGATCAGCGAAACGATTTTCGAAAACCGCTTCATGCATGTGCAGGAATTGCACCGGCTGGGCGCCGATATCCGCATCGAAGGACATACCGCGATCGTGCGCGGCGTGCCGCAGCTCAGCGGTGCGCCGGTGATGGCGACCGATCTGCGCGCTTCGGCGTCGTTGATCCTCGCCGGCCTGGTCGCCGATGGCGACACCGTCATCGACCGCATCTACCACCTCGACCGCGGTTACGAGCGCATCGAAGCCAAGCTGTCGGCGCTGGGCGCCAAGATCAAGCGCATCGATTGATGTAGTGTAGGTAGAGCGGGCTTCAGCCCGCGGTTTTGTGTCGAATTCGCCAGCGGGCTGAAGCCCGCACTACCCCCGCGCGATGTTCG
>JANOXT010000240.1:0-2405 GCA_031418555.1 Lysobacterales bacterium
AATGGTGGCGTCGCTGGGCTTCATCCCGATGGCGTTCAACGTCGGCGCCGGCTCCGAAGTGCAGCGGCCGCTGGCGACGGTGGTGATCGGCGGCATCGTGTCCTCGACCCTGCTCACACTCATCGTGCTGCCGGCGCTGTACCGTTGGCTGCATCGGGATACGGAAACGCAGGCGCAGATGCTGCGCAGCTGATGGCGACTGCCGTCAAAGCGCCAACACTGTCTGAAGACATGTCCGGCTGCCATCGGCAGCGGGGCACATCCGGTTCGGACGCCGTCTCAAACCGACTGCACGCTTTCAACGGAATTCAGTTCGGGCCGATGCCGCGGGCCGGGTCGTGGTATAGAATGAGAACAATTCTTATTTGAGATCGCCTACTTGGAACGGTCCTTGAAACTGACCGAATTGCCGCCGCGCGTCGCAGCCCAGGTCGAAGCCGTGCACGAGCTGGCGCCGAACGACACCATCGCCAGACGCCTGCGCGAGCTGGGTTTCGTCGCCGGTGAACGGGTGGAAGTGGTCGCAAGCGGCCCTTTCGGCGCCGAACCGCTGCTGGTGCAGATCGGTTTCACCCGGTTCGCGCTGCGCCGCAGCGAGGCCGCGCGGGTGAGCCTGCGCGAAGTGGCGTCGTCGTGAACGCCGCCGCTGTCATGCCGCTTCGGCTGGCGCTGGTCGGCAACCCCAACTGCGGCAAGACCGCCTTGGTCAATTTGCTGACCGGCAGCCGCCAGAAGGTGGCGAATTACGCCGGTGTGACCGTCGAGCGCAAGGAAGGCCGGATGCAGACGCCCGCCGGTCGCGCCTGCGTGCTGCTGGATCTGCCGGGCGCCTACAGCTTCCACGCCGCAAGCCTGGATGAAGCGGTGACCCGCGATGTCTGTCGTGGCTTCTATCCGGGGGAGCCCGCGCCGGATCTGCTGGTCTGCGTGGTCGATGCCACCAATCTGCGTCTGCATCTGCGCTTCGTGCTGGAAGTGCGCGCGCTGGGCAAACCGGTCGTGGTCGCGCTCAACATGATGGATGCCGCCAAGCGCCGCGGTATCGAGATCGACATGGCCGCGCTGCAGCGCGAGCTCGGCGTTCCGGTCGTCGAAACCATCGCCGTTCATCGCCACGGCGGCAAAGCCCTGCTGGCGCAGCTGGATGCGATGGCCGACAAGCTGCATCCGCCGGCGCGTCTCGCGTCCGAAGCGTTCGACCCGGGATCGAATCCCGAGCAGGCATTGCATGAGGAAACCCGGCGTCTGCTGGCGCTGGCCGTACGCATGCCCACGCGCACCGCGCGCATGGACGATGCGCTCGACCGCTGGCTGCTGCATCCCGTCGTTGGGCTGCTGACGCTTGCGGTGGTGATGTTCCTGATGTTCCAGGCGGTGTATGCGTGGGCCGCGCCGCTGATGAACGGCATCGATGTGGCGACCGTATGGCTGGGCGACGCAATCGGCGCGCGGATGCCGGAGGGGCCGTTGCGCAGTCTGCTGGTCGACGGCATCGTGGCCGGCCTGGGCGGCGTCGTCATTTTTCTGCCGCAGATCCTGATCCTGTTCGCCTTCATTCTGGCGCTGGAGGAATCCGGCTATCTGCCGCGCGCGGCGTTTCTGCTGGACCGGCTGATGTCGAAGGCCGGCCTGTCCGGGCGCAGCTTCATTCCGCTGCTGTCCAGCTTCGCCTGCGCCGTGCCCGGCATCATGGCGACGCGCAGCATCCAGGATCCGCGCGACCGGCTCGCCACGATTCTGGTCGCGCCGCTGATGACCTGCTCGGCGCGGCTGCCGGTGTACGCGCTGCTGATCGGCGCGTTCATTCCGCGTCGCGAGGTGTGGGGCGTGCTGAATCTTCAGGGGCTGGTGTTGTTCGGTCTGTACGCGGCCGCGATTATCAGTGCGCTGCTGGTGGCATGGGTGATGAAGCGCTGGCGCCGCGACAAGGGCGAACACCCGCTGATGCTGGAGCTGCCCTCGTATCGCATGCCGAATCTGCGCGACCTGCTGATCGGCCTGTGGGAACGCGCCATGATCTTTCTCAAGCGCGTGGGCGGCATCATCCTCGCGTTGACTGTCCTGCTGTGGTTCCTGCTGTCGTTTCCAGGTGCGCCCGCCGACGCCGTCGGCCCGGCCATCGACTACAGTTTCGCCGGCCGCATTGGCCATGCGATGACCACGGTATTCGCGCCGCTTGGCTTCGGCTGGCAGATCTGCATCGCGCTGATTCCCGGCCTTGCCGCGCGCGAAGTCGCGGTGTCGTCGCTGGCCACGGTGTACGCGGTGTCCGCAACCGACGACACCGCCGCCGCGCAGGCGCTGTCGCCGCTGATCGCGCAGGACTGGTCGCTGGCGACCGCGCTGTCGCTGCTGGTCTGGTACATCTATGCGCCGATGTGCATTTCGACATTGGCCACGATCAA
>JANOXT010000241.1:0-8479 GCA_031418555.1 Lysobacterales bacterium
CCGCCGACCTGCGCGGCGAGCGCATCACTCAGGTAGTCGCCGTTGAGGTTGAGCGTCGCGCAGACGTCGTACTCGCGCGGCCGCAGCAGGATCTGCTGCAGGAACGCATCGGCGATTGCGTCCTTGATGATCAGGCCGCCGCCCGGCTTGCCTTCGGGAATCACGTGCCAGGGGCCGCCGTCCAGTTCGACCGCGCCGTAGAAATCGCGGGCGACCTGATAGCCGAAGTCGCGGAATGCGCCTTCGGAGAACTTCATGATGTTGCCCTTGTGCACCAGCGTCACCGACTTGGCGCCGGTCTTGATCGCATAGCCCATTGCGCTATGCACCAAGCGCTCGGTGCCAAGGTAGGACACCGGCTTGATGCCGATACCGACCTGCACCGGCAGGTCGCGATGCGGCGAGCCGATGCCTTCAAGCACCGTATTCCACTCATCGGTCTTGGCCTTGGTGCCGAAACGGATCTTGTCGAAGCCCTTGGGGAATTCCTTCTCAAGGAAGTCCAGCATCTTCTGCGCATCGGCCGAACCGGGTTCGAACTCGATACCGGCGTAGATGTCCTCGGTGTTCTCGCGGAAGATCGTCATGTTGACGTCGCCGGGCTTTTTCACCGGCGACGGCACGCCCTCGAACCAGCGCACCGGGCGCAGGCAGACGTACAGGTCCAGCATCTGGCGCAGCGCGACGTTGAGCGAACGGATGCCGCCGCCGACCGGCGTGGTCAGCGGACCCTTGATGCTGACCAGATATTCGCGGCAGGCCTCGACGGTGGCGTCGGGCAGCCAGTTGCCGGTGGCGTTGAACGCTTTCTCGCCGGCCAATACTTCCATCCACTCCAGCTTGCGCTGGCCGCCGTAGGCCTTGGCCACCGCCGCGTCCAGCACGCGCACGCTGGCGCGCCAGATGTCGGGGCCGGTGCCGTCGCCTTCGATGAACGGAATGATCGGGCGATCCGGGACGTTCAGCCCGGTCGGCGATTTGGTAATCCGGGCGCCGCCAGCGGGCGCGGTGGGGGTGAAGTCGACCATTCACTGTCTCCATGAAGGCCAGCAGCAGCGCCGGCCAAGGCGGCCATTGTCGCGGGTCGGTGCGACAAGGGGAAGCGCAGCGGCTAACCTCTTGGGCTGATCGCCAACTGTCGGCGAAACAGACCCGCCACATCGATCCGCTGCAGTTCACGCATCGCACATTCCAAGGCAAACAAGGCTCTCCGCATGCTTTTTCATTTCGATCAGGACCAGCTGCTCCGCCTCGCCGGCGACAAAGCTTTCGCCCGCGGAAAGGCGTATTACCAGGGCGGCGCGGTGGAAGAGATCGATGTCCGCCGCGGGCGTTACACCGCGGTGGTGATGGGTTCTGAGCCCTACGAGACCAGTTTGGGCTGGGACCAAGGCCTGCGCGGAGGCTGCGATTGCCCGGCGGGGTTGGACGGCTTTTGCAAGCACCAGGTCGCGCTGGGTCTGGCGGTGCTGGCGCTGGCGGTCGATGCGGGCGCGCAGGCAGCGTCACCGCCTCCGAAACGGCGCGGTAAATCCTCCGCGCAGGTCGCGGTGCTCGCTGGTAAAAGCGCGAATGACGCTGCGCCCGAGGACAAGCCGAAGCCCGAAAGCGACCAAGCCCTGGTCGAACGTTGGCTGGCTGGTCTTCCGCAGCAGACGCTGGCCTCCATGGTGTTGGCGCTGGCCGAGTCGGATCGAGATCAGTGGCGCGCCACCGTCGCGCAGGCGCGCGCCGCCCTGTCGCCGCCGGAGGGGCAGCGCGATGTGGTGAAGAGCCTGATCGGCAGCCCGCGTTTTCTGGATTGGCGGCAGACCGCGCAATACGCGCGCCGGCTGGAGCCGCTGTTCGGAATATTCGAGCAGCAGGCCGTGCGCGACCCGGCCGCAGCGCTGTCGTTGATGCTGTATGCGCTGAAAAAACTGCTGTCGCTGTACGAGAAGGTTGACGACTCCGGCGGCGCACTGGGCGATGTCGGCCATCGGGTCGGGCAAGCTATCCTGCGCACCGCAGCGGTGATGAACACGCCGGCCCCAAAACTCGTCAGCGAAGTGTTCGCCGTGCTATTGCTCGACGACTGGAAGACCCTTCACCCGCTGAAGGCTATGCAGCCGGCGCTGGGCGCGCACGGGATGACGCAGCTTCAGGCGCTCGCAGAAAAGCGGCTTGCGGCCCTGCCGGCGAGCAAAGATCGCTGGGATCGTTCCAGCTATGAAATCAAGCATGCTCAACGTCTGCTCGACGCGCTGCTGGAGGCGCAGGGCGATATCGATGCTCTGATCGCGCGCAAAGCGCAATCGCTCGACAGCGGTTACGACTACCTGAAACTAGCCGATGCCTGCCTCGAACACAGCCGTATCCGTCAGGGCATCGAATGGCTGGAACGCGGGATCAAACACGATCCGCAGGAACTTCGCCTGCACGATTGTTTGGCGCGGGTGTATGTGGCCGAAGGCTTCGCGCAGGACGCGATCGCACTGCTGCGCCGCGCGTTCGAAGCACGCCCGACCTCGGAACGCTACGCCGCCTTGCGTCAGATCGCGCTGGGCGGCGACGGCTGGCCGGCCATGCGCACCGATATCGACCAATGGATCGCCGCGCATCCGAAGTTCACGCCTGAAGCGCGACTGGGGCTGCGAATCGAATACCGCCTGCTGGAAGGCGACAGCGAGGGCGCCTGGGCATTGGCCGACGGCCAGCCGCTGCAACTGCATCTATTGCGCGCGCTGCTGAATGCGATCGAAAGCACGCGCCCCACCGAAGCGGTGCGGCTGTTGAAGACATTGATCGAATCCGGACTCACACTCAGCCGCAATTCGCATTACCGCACGGCCGTCGCCGATCTGAAGCGGATGGTCACCATCGCGGATAAGCATCGCAGCGTCGCCGTGATCGTCGACGCGTATCTTGCCGACCTGCGCCTGCGTCACGTGCGCAAAACTTCGCTGATCAAGATGATGGCGGGCGTGCAGGTACCGTCGGCATCGGCTTGAACGTGTGTGCGGGTATATCGCACGCGTTGAATTGTGAGGTAGGGCGTAACCGCCGCAGGCGATTACGCCGCTGCAACACAACTGCTGCGCACACTTTTGTAAGCGCAACCGCCCCAAGTCGTTTAAATCCACAGCACGAATCACATTCCATGACAGCATTGATTGCGCAGTACGGCCACGCATGAAACCGATGCCGCCGACTTGGATGATTGATCGGCACACATCGCAAATATTGTGTAGGGCGTGCTCAAGCACGCCGTTGATGTGCGAACCACGTCGCTATGCGCAAGTGACGTAGCCCGGGTAGGGCCGAAGGCTGGGGCATTCGATGACGCTGTGACCTTCTCCCGGGTACGCGCTTTGCGCGTACCCGGGAGAAGGGGTGGACGCGGCGTGTTGTCGTAGCCCGGGTCTCGCCAACGGCGAGACCCGGGGAAGCCTGACCCCGATTCCGGACTTTTCCGATACGACACGACGCACGAACATCGCATCCTGCGGCCATGGTGATGTATCGACGCAATCGTGTCCCCGGTGGCACCTATTTTTTCACGCTGACGCTGGAGGATCGTTCTTCGCGCGTGCTGGTCGATCACATCGGCGCCTTGCGGGAGTCGTTGCGGAAGACAAAAAAGGAGCGTCCGTTCGAGATCGTGGCGATGGTGGTGTTGCCCGATCATCTACATGCCGTCTGGCGTTTGCCGGAAGGCGATGACGGGTATTCGACCCGTTTGCAGGTCTTCAAGCGCAGGTTTACGAAGGCATTGAAGGTACAAGGTGTTCCTGTTCCGCGGCGCGGTGATGGGGACCCCGGGTTCTGGGCGCGACGTTTCTGGGAGCATACGATTCGCGACCATCATGACTTACGGACGCATGTCGACTATGTCCACCACAACCCGGTCAAACACGGCTTGGTCGATCGCGTTTCGGCATGGCCTTTTTCCACGTTCCATCGCGATGTCGCCGTGGGGAAAGCGCATCGCGATTGGGGTGTGGCGCCGAGCCGCAGTGATACTGGTCGAGGCGGATAGCGCTTTGTCTGGAGCGATCCTTCCCAGTCCCGGGTCTCGCTTGGCGAGACCCGGGCTACGGGTGGCTTTCGTGAGGTTTTACGCGCCGTGACATTTCTTGTATTTTTTTCCGCTGCCGCAGGGGCACGGGTCGTTGCGGTCGGGCTTCGCTTCGCGCTTCAGCTGCTTGCGCGGGGTCAGGGCGTCGATGCGGTGCAGGTGCAGGTCGGCCAGCATCGCAGGGAGTTCGACGATGATGCCCAGGCGCTCTTCGTAGCCGAGCGGAGTCGCGTCCGCTTCCGGGTCTTCGCCCATGATCTCGCCGCTGGCGAGGCGGTCGAGGAAGGTGAAGATTTCCTCGATCCAGTCCTGTTCGTCCAGCCAGGCGTCCCACGCGGTCTCGCGCAGCTCCACGCCGCGGAAAAAGCCATAGGCCCAGTCGCGGCCGACGTCCAGCGTGTCGTCGCTGTGATCGGAGGGGTCGTCGGGCAGCCACAGCAGCGGCGCGAGATGGTCGGGAATATCGCCGTCGCCATGGCGCACGCGCTGTTCGACCATGCGCCAGTGCGCCATCAGCAGCGCGTCGATCTCTGCGGCTTCGTCGGCGTTTTCCCAGCGCGGGGGTTTGCCGCCCCAGACGGCGGGCTGCCATTCTTCGGGCGGCACAGTGTCCGGAGAGACGGCCAGCGCGGACAGGTAGCCGTCCAGCGCTTCGAGGTTGAAGCCCTTGAACGGCACGGCACGGTTGTCGAGCAGGTCGGACAGGCGGTCTAGCTGGGTGTCGTCTAGCAGAGCGTTAGCGGACATGGCGGCTGCGGCGAAGGGAAACGGCGCATAGGGTAATCCATCGCGACGATGCGACCGCCAAATCGGCTCGCTGCCCGGTCCTAGCAGGCAAAAAAAGAAGGGCGCGACCGAAGCCGCGCCCTTGCGTTCCAACAGCGAGGCCGTTGAATTACTTCTTGACTTCAAAATCCTTGCTCTGCACGGTCGTACCGTCCAGCGACACGTCGACCTTGTACTTGCCGACCGGCCAGCCGTCTGGCTTGCTGAATTCGAAGTTGGTCGTACCCGCGCCCGCCAGATTGAAATCCTGGGTCTTTTCGTCGACAGCCATCGTTTCGGCGCCGTTGGCGAAAGTCAGTTTGGCGGTGAGCTTGCCGGCGACCGAAGCGGCGGGGTCGCTGGTGTTGGTACCGACCGACACGATGACCTTGTCTTTGGGCTTGAAGGTCATGGTGCTGGCGGTGAGCTTCATGTCCGCACCGGTGGCGGTGCCCAGATCGACGCTGGCGATCGATGCAGTGGCTGCAGGAGCCGGAACCGGCACGGGTTCGACCACGGCCGGTGCGGGCGTCGGTGTCGGGACGGCTTCTTCTTTCTTCTTGCAGCCGACGATGGCGACGCTGCCGATCACGGCGACGAGCAGGGCTTGAGACAATTTGCTTTGGAGCAGACGCGTGCGATTCATGGAGAGATCCTCGAAACAGTCATGGATGGAAGAGCTGGTATGAAAGCGGTGCGCGATGCGCGATCAGCCGGCGGATGGATCGTCAAGATCACCGTCGTTGTCGACGTCGATCGCCGGCAGCTTGATCGTCTGGCCGGGGAAGACCCGGTCCGGATCTTCGATCGTGTCGCGGTTTGCTTCGAAGATCTGATGCCAGAACTTCGCTTTGCCGTAGAAGCGCTTGGAGACGGCCGACAGCGTGTCGCCCTTCTCGATGGTGTAGGTCTGTGCGCCGGTACCGCCGCCGCCGCCCTCGCCGCCGACCATTTCTTCGGTCGAGGTGACGGTGGACTGGACGTTGCTGAAGTCCGGACGTTCCTGTTCGGTGCTGGTCACCGAGCTTTGCACGTTGGAAAAATCGGGTTTCTTATCGGGTGTGGTCATGGTCGAAAGCTCCTGCCAGATGGCGCGGCTACAGTGACACGCCGATTGTTAAGAATCCATATCGGCCCCGTGTTTTTTTTGCATGCTGCCTACTGCCGTGCGTCGCGCCCGGGGTTCGGCGGCAGAATGCCCGGCGTTGCCCGCCACGGGTTGATATCCAGCCCGCCGCGGCGGGTGTAACGCGCCTCCACCGACAGTGACTGCGGTCTGCAGCGCGCCTGCAGATCGACGAAGATCCGCTCGACGCACTGCTCGTGGAACTCGGCGTGGTCGCGGAACGACACCACATAGCGCAATAAGCCGGCGCGATCGATTTTCGCGCCGCGATAGTCGATGCGCACACTGGCCCAGTCCGGTTGTCCGGTCACTGGACAATTGGATTTCAGCAATTCGGAGCGGAGCGTTTCCTCGACAATCGCATCGCCATCCAGCGCAAGATGCGCGGCGTTCGGCGGGCCGTAGTCGTCGATGCCGATGTCCAGCGTATCGATCACGACAGCGGCATCTAGCGCCGCATCGACCGCTGCATCGACCGCCGCATCGAACGGCGGCAGCCCGAATGCGACCCGCACCGGCGCGCCTGTAACTTGCGATAGATCGGCGACCAGCGTGTCGCGCACCGTGGCCTCGGTTGCGAAGCGCGCGGCGTTGAGCGAATTCAGATAGAGCTTCAGCGATTTGGATTCGATCAGGCAGGGCGAATCCGCCGGCACTTCGATCGTTGCGGTCGCCACCATCGGTTTGCCGCGCGCGTCCAGCCAGCTCAATTCGTAGGCATGCCAGCGGTCGTGGCCGATGAACGGCAGCGCGTGCGCGTCGACGCCGATTTCGTCGCGGCCATGGGTGCGCGCGATCGGAAACAGCAGGCCCGCGTCGTAGTGCGACGGATATGCGACCTCGCGGCCGAGGGGAATGTCGTTGTGATGCATGCCGGCATTATCGCGCGCAATATGCGTAGGGCGGAACCCGCGAAGCAGATTCCGCCATGAAGCGTCGGTGATGGTTGGACGGCGGAACACACGAAGCGGATTCCGCCATGAAGCGTCGGTGATGGTTGGACGGCGGAATCCGCTTCGCGGGTTCCGCCCTACGGGATGCCGTGCAGATAATCCAGCGTCACCTGCAGCATCGCGCGCAGGCCGACGTCCAGCGCGGATTCGTCGAGAAAGAATTCGGGTGAGTGGTTCGACGGCGCGGTGACGGCATCCTGCCCCTTCGGCGTGGCGCCGACGAAAAAGAAGAAGCCCGGCACCGCTTTGGCGTAGAACGAAAAATCCTCGGCGCCCATATTGAGGTCCATGTCGACCACGTTTTCGGCGCCGACCGCGCGCACCAGACTCGGCCGCATTTTTACGCTGAGCGCGGGGTCGTTCACCGTGACCGGGTTGCCTTTGGTGTCGGGAATCTGCGCGATCGCGGTGGCGCCGTGGGCGGCGGCGACGTGTTCGGCCACGTTTTTCAAATCGGCGAACACCGCCTGACGCATGCCTTCGTCGAAGGTGCGGATGGTGCCGATCATCTCCACTTGATCGGGAATGATGTTGTAGCGCACACCGCCCTTGATCGCGCCGAAAGTGACGACCACCGGCTGTTTCGAGATGTTCTGGCGGCGCGAAACAATCGTCTGCGCGGTGCCGATCACATCGGCGGCGGCGACGATCGGATCGATGCCGCCCCATGGCCGTGCGCCGTGCGTCTGCCGGCCCTTGACGACGATGTTGAAGCGGTCCGACGCGGCCATGATCGGGCCGGCGCGATAGCCGACCTGGCCCGCGTTGAGGGTGCTGAACACGTGCAGGCCGAACACGGCTTCCGGTTTGAAGTCGCGGAAAATGCCCTCCGCCAGCATTTCCTCGGCGCCGCCTTTCTCATCGTCCGGCGGGCCTTCCTCGGCCGGCTGGAACACGAACAGCACCTCGCCCGGCAGATCGGCCTTCATCGCGGCCAGCGCTTCGGCCACGCCCATCAATGTCGAAGTGTGCGCGTCGTGGCCGCAGGCGTGCATGACGCCGACGGTTTCGCCGCGAAACGTCGATGTCGCTTTCGATGCGAACGGCAGCGCACTGCGCTCGGTCACCGGCAGCGCGTCCATATCGGCGCGGATCGCGATGCGCGGCCCGGGCTTGCCGCCCTTCAACACAGCGACCACGCCGGTGGTGGCGATGCCGGTCTTCACTTCCAGGCCGAGTACGCGCAGGTGATCGGCGACCAGTTTGGCGGTGCGCGTTTCGCGGTTGCCCAGCTCAGGGTGCTGATGGATGTCACGGCGCCACGCCAGCACCTTGCCCTGCAGACGCGAAGCCTGTTGCCCGACTTCGGGGCGCTGGCCTTCGGTGGCGTTTGCGACTGGTGCGCCGAGCGCGCAGGCGAGGGACAGGGCGAGCAGGGGTGTGCGCATGGCGGGGTCTCCGGAAATCTGCGTCGATGCTAACGCATGCTGCGCATCGCCAGCCTGCAGGAGCGGCGCAAGCCGCGATCAAGGATCGAGAGCATGTCAAGACGGCATGGGCTTCCTGCGGAATCGCCTGCAATCCTTCATCGCGGCTTGCGCCGCTCCTACAGGGCCACCCCATACGGATTTGCGGTTC
>JANOXT010000242.1:0-4674 GCA_031418555.1 Lysobacterales bacterium
GCGATTGCGGACTCGATCAACTTCGCGGTCGAGCAGCTCCGCAGCCTGGTGCAGACCATCAACGACACCTCGGTGCAGGTGGCGTCCAGCGCCCAGGAAACCCAGGCCACCGCGATGCATCTGGCCGAAGCCGCCGAGCATCAGGCGCAGCAGATCAACACCGCCACCAGCCGCATCAACGAAATCGCCACCAGCATCAACCAGGTCTCGAAAAACTCCGCCGAATCGGCCGACGTGGCGCAGCGCTCGGTGGAACTCTCCACCAAGGGCGCCGGCGTGGTGCGGCAGACGATCGTCGGCATGGACTCGATCCGCGGCCAGATCCAGGAAACCTCGAAGCGCATCAAGCGCCTCGGCGAAAGCTCGCAGGAAATCGGCTCGATCGTGGAACTGATCAACGACATTTCCGAACAGACCAACATCCTCGCGCTGAACGCCGCGATCCAGGCGGCTTCGGCCGGTGAGGCAGGCCGCGGGTTCGCAGTGGTGGCCGACGAAGTGCAGCGACTCGCAGAACGCACCTCGAACGCGACCAAGCGAATTGAAGCGCTGGTGCAGACCATTCAGTCCGATACCAACGAAGCGGTGAGTTCGATGGAACAGACGACATCCGAAGTGGTCGCGGGTGCGCGGCTGGCCGAGGACGCAGGTACCGCGCTGGGCGAGATCGAAACGGTGTCGAACACGCTCGCCAACCTGATTCAGGGCATTTCCAGCGCTTCGCAGCAGCAGTCCGCTGCGGCGACGGATATCACCAAGACGATGACCACGATTCAGTCGATCACCGCACAGACTTCGGAGGGCGCGAATCAGACCGCGGAGTCGATCGGAAACCTCGCGCAGCTGGCGGCCGATCTGCGTCGTTCGGTCGCCGACTTCAAGCTCCCGGCCTGATCCGGCGAATCGCGGCGGAGCACTAGCGAGATGATCCGAATGTTTTCCGATCTTGAAACCGGGCGCGCAGTCGTCGGCGGAGGCGCGCGATGACGGCCCTCCATGAGGCGATCGAATACAGCGCGCTGGGCTGGGTCAAACCCGAGCTCGACGAAACCCTGCGTCTGGTCCGCGTCGAAGTAGAAGGCTTTGCCGACGACCCGACCGACACCAGCCGGATGCGCGTCTGCACCGAACTGCTGCACCAGGTGCAGGGCACCCTGCGCATGGTCGAGCTGTATGCCCCGGCGATGGTGGCCGAGGAAATGGAACGGCTGTCGGTGGCCCTTCAGAACGGCGAAGGCGTTGCAGGCCAGAGTCTGGATTGCGATGTCGCCTGTTCCGCACTGATGCGTGGCGTGGTGCTGCTGCCCGATTATCTGGAACGTCTGCAGAGCGGCCACAAGGAAATCTCGGTTGTCCTGCTGCCGATGCTCAATGAGCTGCGCGCCGCGCGCGGCGAAGCTGGACTGAGCGAGAGCGCGCTGTTCGTTCCCGATCTGGACCGTGCGCTGCCGGCATCGCTGCCGCGTGCCGCGCCCCAGCCTGCTTCCAACCGCGCCAATGAAGTCTCTCCATACCTCGCGCGCCTGCGCGATGCGCTGCGTGCATGGCCTGAGCAGGGCGCGCCCGGCGATGCCGAAGGCCTGCATTTTGCCGCCGAGGCCTTGCTTGCCCGTACCAGCGACGAATCGCAGCGGCGGATGCTGTGGGTGGCCTCGATGGTTGCCGGCGCGCTGCGCGACGGTGCGATGACGTCCAGCGCCGGTTTGCGTCAGGCGTTCGCCAGCGTCGACCGCGAGGCCCGCGGCGTGTTCGATCAGGGCGGATTCGATACGCCGCGGCCCGAGGCCGCGCTCGAACCGACCCGCCAGTTGCTCTACCACGTCACACACAGCGAATCCGTGCATCCGGCGCTGATGAAGCTGCGCGAAGTGTTCGATCTGGATGCGCTGCGTCCCACCGAATCCGAACTCGACCACGCGCGGGGCAGCGTGGCCGGCCGTAATCGTTCGCTGCTCGACACGGTTGCCGCCGCGGTCAAAGAGGATCTGCTGCGCGTGAAGGACGCGCTCGATCTGCATCTGCGCACCAGCCAGAAAGATCCGGTCACGCTGCGGCCGCAGGCCGAAGCGCTGCAACGCGTCGCCGATACGCTCGGCATGCTGGGCCTGGGTCTGGCGCGCACGCTCGTGCAGCAGCAGCGCGATTCGATGCAGGACATCGTCGACGGCAAGCGTCAGGCCGATGAAACCGCGCTGCTGGATATCGCCGGCGCGCTGCTGTATGTCGACGCTTCGCTGGACGATCAGGTCGCACGTCTGGCCAGCGGCGACGGCGCCGAAACCGAAGAAGATCTCGCCGGCGCCGAAGCCCGCAAAGTCCTCGATGTACTGGTGCGCGAAGCGATCAGCAACTTCGCAGCCGCGCGTCAGGCGTTCGATGGCTTCGTCGAAACCGCCTGGAACCACGCAGAACTTGTGCAGGTGCCGAAGCTGCTTCGCGAAGTGTCCGGCGCGCTGAATATTCTCGAATTGCAGCAGCCCGCGCAGTATCTGGACGGCGTGCGGATGTACACCGAAATCGAACTGCTCGATCGCCATCGCATTCCCAACGGACGTCAGCTCGACACCTTCGCAGATGCGCTCGCCAGCCTCGAGTATTACCTCGAAGCGCTGCGCGACCGTCGTGCCGCCCGCGACGATATCCTTGATATCACCCGCAACAGTCTGGAAACATTGGGCTACTGGCCGCTGCCCGCCGAGCGCACCGCTGCGGCTGCGGTCGAATCGCCCGCATTCGCGCCGCCTGCTGCAGATCCGCCTGCTGCAGATCCGCTTGCTGCCGATGCACCTGCCATCGACGTGACCGTTGTCGACAGCGGGCCGGAAGTCGTTGTATTCGCGCCGCTTCCGGTTGAATCGTCCGCTGCACAGCCTTTCGCCGCTGCGCCGCCCGCTTTGCCTGCGCCGGTCGAAGCATTGTCTGAAACGGTTGTGGAACGAGCAGCTCCGCCCTTCATTCCGCTGTTCCTGCCGCCGCGCGAAGCCGCGCCGGCACCGGCGGTTGCCGAAACCCCACCCGCAGCGGCTGCAGCTGTCCCAGCGGCGGCTGTATCGGCCGGCTTCGATACCACCAGCGACGATATCGACGACGAAATCCGCGAAATTTTCCTTGAAGAATTCGAAGAGGAAATCGCCAATCTCGGTCAGCTCTTGCCGGCGTGGAAAACCGATCCCAGCAATATCGAACGGCTGCAGCCGGTTCGCCGCGTGTTCCATACGCTCAAAGGCAGCGGTCGTCTGGTCGGCGCCAAGACCCTTGGCGAATTCAGCTGGAAAATCGAAAACATGCTGAACCGGGTGCGCGACGGGCATCGCCCGGCGACGTCGCCGGTCATCGCGATGGTCGATCAGGCCTATATGACGCTGCCGCAGCTGCACGCTGCCCTGCGCGGCGACGGCGTGATCACCGCCGATCTGCATGCCATGGAAGCCTTCGCCGAGCGCATCGCCGGTGGCGAGGAAGTGATGCCGGTGCTGACCGCAGCGACGGTCATCGAGGCAGCGCCGGTCGTTGCATTCGAGCCGGTCACGGCTGGTTTCACGCCTGGTGCCACCGTTGAAGACGACGGTACTCCGGTCAGCGTCGATGCGGTTCTGCTTGAAATCCTGCAGGCTGAAGTCGGCGGTCATCTGAGGACCATCGACGGTTGGCTGGCGCGCGCGCGCAGTGCGCCTGCGCTGGCCGACGAGCCGCTGGTGCGTGCGATCCACACCATGAACGGTGCGTTCGCGATGACCGAAGTGCCGTCGATCACCGACGCGCTCACTCCGGCCGAAGGCTATGCCCGTCGCCTGCTCGCGTCCGGCGATGTTGCCGACAACGAGGGTGTGGCCGCCGTCGCCGAGCTGACCCATCGCATCCGCGACACCATCACTGCGCTGTCGACCACGGGCGGCCGCGTGCCGAATTGCGCCGCGCTCGCCGCGCGTTTCGTCGGGTTGCGCGATCATCTGCCGGAATCCCGGCCGGTCAGCGTGGTCGATGAGCCATATGAGTTCGCGCACGACGATACCCACGCGCCTCGTGAGATCGAGCTCACCGACCTCGATCTCAGCGCTTACGGCAATTTCGACGTTGAAACGCCTCCGCTGCCGGTGATCGATACCGCGGGTGCCGCATCTCAGTTCGAAATCATGTCGCTGGATGCCGATGCCGAAGACGCGTTGGCCAAGCTGCTTGGCCAATCGACCGAAGCTCCTGCCGCGAGCCTGACGCCGGTCGAGACCGACTCGGGTGTTGCAAGCGATCCTGAAGACGCCAAGCGCCTGTTGGCGCTGATGGAATCTTTCGAAGCCGAGCGCATTGAAGCTGATCGTCTTGAGACCGAACGTCTCGAAGCCGAACGCATTGAAGCCGAACGCCTCGAAGTCGAACGTCTGGCAGAATTGCGCCGCACCGAGTATGAAGATTTCGTACGTCTGGAAGCCGAACGTCTCGAAGCTGGACGCCTCGAAGCAGAGCGGCTTGAGACCGCGCGCGTCGAAGCCGAGCGCATCGAAGCCGAGCGCATCGAAGCCGAACGAATCGAAGCTGAACGAATCGAAGCCGAACGGATCGAAGCCGAACGGATCGAAGCCGAACGGATCGAAGCCGAAAGGATCGAAGCCGAACGGATCGAAGCCGAAAGGATCGAAGCCGAAAGGATCGAAGCCGAAAGGATCGAAGCCGAAAGGA
>JANOXT010000243.1:0-1703 GCA_031418555.1 Lysobacterales bacterium
CCACCGTGAAAGGCGACGTGCACGATATCGGCAAAAACATCGTCGGCGTGGTGTTGGCCTGCAATAATTTCGAGGTGATCGATCTCGGCGTGATGGTGCCGGCGCAGATTATTTTAGATCGCGCGCGTGAAGAGAATGCCGACATCATCGGCCTCTCCGGCCTGATCACGCCGTCGCTGGAAGAAATGAGCCACGTCGCCCGCGAAATGCAGCGCCAAGGGCTGACCATGCCGCTGATGATCGGCGGCGCCACCACCTCGCGCGCGCACACAGCGCTGAAGATCGACCCGCACTACAAGTCGCCGACGGTCTGGGTGAAGGATGCTTCGCGCGCGGTCGGCGTGGCGCAGTCCTTGATATCGAAAGAACTGCGCGAGCATTTTGTCGCCGCCAACGACAGCGACTATGCGGAGATCCGCGCCCGCCACAAAAACCGCGGCGACGCCAAACGCCTGGTGCCGCTTGCCAAGGCGCGCGCGCAGCGTTTCGACGGCCGCTGGAACGATTACTCGCCGCCAGTACCGAAACAGCCCGGCTTGACCGTCTTCGACGACTATCCGCTGGCGGAGCTGATCGACTACATCGACTGGACGCCATTCTTCAACACCTGGGAACTGGCCGGCAGGTATCCAGCGATCCTGACCGATGCGATCGTGGGCACCCAGGCGACCGAACTCTATCGGGACGCGCGCGCAATGCTGAAGCGCATCGTCAAGGAAAAATGGCTGACCGCAAGAGGCGTCTTCGCGCTGTGGCCGGCGAACAGCGTAGGCGATGATGTCGTCATTCTCCTTCCCATAACCCCCAACCCTCCCCCGCATGCGGAGGAGGGAGGCTTGCGTGAAGTGCAAGCGGGTGGGGGCAAAGTGGTTCTGCATTTCCTCCGCCAGCAGGTCGACAAACCCATCGACCGCCCCGACTTCTGTCTTGCCGATTTCATCGCACCCCAGGACTCCGGCAAACAGGACTGGATCGGCGGATTCGCGGTCACTGCAGGCATCGGCATCGAGCCGCACGTCGCGCGGTTCGAGGCCGATCACGACGATTACAACGCGATTCTGCTGAAAGCCCTGGCCGACCGTCTCGCCGAAGCCTTCGCCGAACGCCTGCATCAGCGCGTGCGCACCGAGTTCTGGGGCTATGCGACCGACGAAACCCTGGATAACGAATCGCTGGTCGCCGAGCGCTACAGCGGCATCCGCCCTGCCCCGGGCTATCCGGCCTGTCCGGAGCACAGCGAGAAAGGCACGCTGTTCGATCTGCTGGATGCGACCGGCAACGCCGACATGACCCTGACCGAAAGCTTCGCGATGCTGCCCACGGCAGCGGTATCCGGCTACTACTTCAGCCATCCGGACAGCCAGTATTTCGTGGTCGGCCGGGTATCCAAAGAACAGGTCGAAGACTACGCGCGGCGCAAGGGCGCGACCCTGGCGCAGGCCGAGCGCTGGTTGGCGTCGAATCTGGACTACGATCCGGAATGAACAGACACCGGAACGGTCCATGAGCGACGATACCGACACTCAGACCAGCAACGCCGCGTTCATCGAACGCCACGCCGCCGCCGGCCGCATCGGTTTGTGCGCCGGTGGCGATGTCTTGAGCAACCTGATCCGGCAGGCGCAGGCGCCGCTGACCGACGACGGTCATCGCAGTCTGTGGTCGCATGCGTTCGTGTTCAGCGAACGGCGATCGGATGGCCA
>JANOXT010000244.1:0-1715 GCA_031418555.1 Lysobacterales bacterium
CCCCGAGCTTCAGCCATAGATCCTGCGGAAACGCATTCTCTTCATCGATCTGCGCCGCACGCGGCGCGATTTCGGCCTCCGCGAAACGGCGCACCGCGTCGCGGAGGGCATCGATGTCTTCACCGAGCGGGAAAGGGCGCATGGGTTTCGATATGTCCTTGAGATGTCGTGTTGTCTGGAATCCGGTCCGGTAGAGCGGGCTTAATCCCCCGGCTATCGCTGTCGACGTTTGTTGGCAACGGGCTGTAGCCCCCAATACCAGCCGCGGTTTCAGTGTCCGCGCATCCGCCCGAGGAAACGCGGCGTACTGCGGCCCATCGGCAGCTTGAGTTTGCCGATCGCGGCGATGCGCTCTTCGGCGAGGCGGTCGGCAGCGAGATAAGTCGGAATGCCGTCGCGGTCGGAGATCTCGTAGATACGCGCCAGATTGTGATAGATCGTGCGCATCATCCGCATCGCGCGTTCGCGGTTGTAGCCGTCGATCTCCAGCGACACGTTCATCACGCCGCCGGCGTTGACCGCGTAGTCCGGCGCATAAACGATGCCGCGCTTCTGCACTTCATCGCCGATCGCATTGTTCGCCAGCTGGTTGTTGGCGGCGCCGCAGATGATCTTGGCCTTCAAGCGCGGCAGGGTTTTTTCGTTGACCGTGCCGCCCAGCGCGCAGGGCGAATACACATCGGCGGGCACGTCGTAGATCTCGTCGGGCAACACCGCTTCGGCGCCGTATTCCTCGACGGCCTGTTCGACCAGCGACTTGTTGATATCGGTAACGAAAATCTTCGCGCCGCGCTCTTTGAGCAGTTTCACGAACTCCATGCCGACGTGGCCCAGGCCCTGCACCGCGTAGCTGTGGCGGCCCACTTCCTCGTCGCCGTACTTCTTGTTGAGCGTGGCCATCAGGCCCTGCAGCGTGCCGTACGCGGTGAACGGCGAGGGGTCGCCCGAACCGCCGTGGACCTGGTGCACGCCGGTCACGTATTCGGTTTCGCGATACACGTATTCCATGTCGTTGACATCGATGCCCACATCTTCGGCGGTGATGTAGCGCCCGCCCAGCGAGTCGACGAACTTGCCGAACGCGCGGAACAGCGCTTCGGACTTGTCTTTCGACGGGTCGCCGATGATCACGGCCTTGCCGCCGCCGATATTCAGACCGGCCACCGCATTTTTATAGGTCATACCGCGCGAGAGCCGCAGCACATCGTTCAATGCGTCCTGCTCGGTCTTGTAGGGCCACATCCGCAGGCCGCCCAGCGCTGGGCCCAGCACGGTGTTGTGGATCGCGATAATGGCCTTCAGGCCCGCATCCTTGTTGTGGCAGAACACGACCTGCTCATGGCCATTGTTTTCGATGTGTTCGAAGATCATCGGAAGCTCCCTTGCGTCGGCGTTGAAGGTTTTCAGTACGCCGAAGTATGTGGCAAGTCGTTGAATTTATTCGGGTCAGCGGCTTGGTGATGCGGCCACGACCGGCCGCAGGCGCGCAGTGTAATGCAATCGTATACAGCGGGCCCGTGGCTGACGCGTCGTTGCCGACGATGCCTGGTCAGTAATTGCGGTATCGCCCCTGGCGGATCCACAGCGTCGCCAGCCACTTCTCGCCGGCTTCCACCGGCGTGCCGGCATGAAGCGAATCGGGGTCCGGGCTGCCGTCGGGCATGAGGTTGTCGAAGATCACCGCGCGCCCCGGCAGAGGATCGATCCGCAGGTCG
>JANOXT010000245.1:0-7370 GCA_031418555.1 Lysobacterales bacterium
GCATGCAGACCCATCCCGCCAGCGAAGCCGGCAATCCGCTGGTCGACATGCAGACGATGATGCCGACGCCGAAACTCGACGACCCCGGCATCGGCCTGCGCGACAACGGCCGCAAGACCCTGAGCTATTCGATGCTGCGCAGTCTGTTCGACGATCCCGACGGCCGCGACCCCGGCCGCGATATCGAACTGCATCTCACCGGGCACATGGAGCGCTTCGCGTGGTCGTTCAATGGCGAACCGTTTGCGCGCGCCGAACCGCTGCGCATGAATTACGGCGAGCGTCTGCGGATCGTGCTGGTCAACGACACCATGATGACCCACCCGATCCATTTGCACGGGATGTGGAGCGATCTGGAAAACGACAAAGGCGAGTTCATGGTCCGCAAACACACCGTCGATATGCCGCCGGGCACGAAGCGTTCTTATCGCGTGCGCGCCGATGCATTGGGCCATTGGGCGTATCACTGCCATCTGCTCTATCACATGGAAGCGGGGATGATGCGCGAAGTGCGGGTGGAGGAATGAACGCCATGCGCATTCATCACCGGATCGCAGCAATTGGGTTATTACTCGCGTTTGCATTCGCCTCCGGCGCGACGCGCGCCCAGGCGCACGAACACGACGAAACGCACGACAGCCGCACTGCCGAACCGATGCCGGCCGAACAGAAGAGCGAAGATCACGCGACGATGGATCACGGCAAGATGGATCACGGCAAGATGACACCTGCCAAGATGGATCATAGTGCGATGGACCACAGCGCGATGACTCCTGCCCAGATGGATCATTCGGGCATGGATCATTCCGGCATGGATCATTCCGACATGGATCATTCGCAGCGTGGTTCGGCAGCGCAGCAGGCACCGCGCACGCCGATTCCGCTGATCACCGATGCCGATCGCGAGGCCGCGAAGCCGCCCGCGCATGGACACGACCACGGAGGCGGTGTGTTCTCGTATCTACTGTTGGATCGACTTGAAGTGTGGGACGCGGATCCGGGCACGGGCCAAGCTTGGGAAGCGCAGGGCTGGGTCGGTACCGACCGTCACAAACTTTGGCTGCGCAGCGAAGGCGAGCGAGTCGATAGCCACACAGAAAATGCGGATGTCGAAGTGCTTTACGGCCGACCGATCGCACGCTGGTGGGATGTGTTGGCCGGCGTGCGTCACGACATCGCGCCGGGCCGCGATCAGAATTTCGCCGCCATCGGCGTAACCGGCATGGCGCCCTACAAGTTCGAAGTCGAAGCTACCGCTTACCTTGGCGCAGCCGGTCAGACCGCCGCGCGCTTCTCTGCCGAATACGAGCTGCTGCTGACCAATCGCCTGATCCTGCAGCCCAAAATCGAAGTCGATTGGCATGGGAAGGCCGATGTTTCGCGCGGCATCGGTTCCGGGCTGGGCAAAGTCGAAACCGGTCTGCGCCTGCGCTATGAATTCACCCGCAGATTCGCGCCGTACGTCGGCATCGCGCATGAACGCAGTTTCGGCGACACCGCAGCCTTTATGCGCGACGAAGGCGAATCGACGCGCGATACGCGCGTGGTCGCTGGAATCAGAATCTGGTTTTGATCGATGCCCAATTGACGTCTACAGCACGTGCATCGCCGACGACGTGACCAACCGGGCACATGGCTGACGCCTGTGCATCTGCCCCGGTAGAGCGGTCTTCAGCCCGCTGCATCATTCGTCTTGTCGCGGTAGAGCGGCCTGACCAGCCATTCGGCTGTTGAAAACCAGGCCGCTGGATGATGTCCTCGACGTACATCAGCGGCCTGTAGGCCGCTCTACCGAGGGATAACGCTGTGCCATGAAAAATGCCAGTCGCGGTTAGCTGACTGGCATTAATCGTGCATCGCTCTATGGTGCTGGAATTCCGCTGTGTCTGGGGTCGTTCCATGACCCGGAGCGCTGTCGATGTATTCGATGGTCCCTGGCAATCCTTGCCGGCTGTTTCGATGACTCCATTGGACCCCAATGTCATGTCAATCGTATTTCAGCGATAGCTGTCATAGCAGACAGGGTTGTATCCAGGTCACTGTCGCGATATGAACATGCGATGCGATCCGGTCAGCTTGACTTTGATGCCGCGCAGGACAGGCCGAACTTGGACAGCAGCACCGCCAGGGACTGAAAATCAACGCCGTATCCGGACGTGCCGTCAGCCGATCAGGGCTGCAGGCACATCCACTTCGATCGACAGCGCAAGATGGTCGGACCACGCCGCCGGCATCGCGCGCATGCCCGCGCACTGCAGACCGTCGCTGACCAGGATGTGGTCGATCGCGCGCTGCGGGCGCCAGCTCGGAAACGTGTGCACGGTGCAGGCCGGCGGCTGCAGCCGGGTGCGCTGGAACAGCACCGACATCTCAGGCTGTTCTGACGTGCAGTTGAAGTCGCCCATCAGCACCGCGTGCGGGTGGTCCTGCAGCAGTTCGCCGATGAAGGCCAGCTGCGACCGGCGCGAACCGGCGCCCAGCGACAGATGCGCGACGGCAATGGTGAGGCTGTGGGCATCGCGCCCGAAGCGCGCGATCAGCACGCCGCGGCCGGAGATGCGGCCGGGCAGCGGATGGTCGTTGACTTCGACCGGCTCCATGCGCGACAGCAGCGCGTTGGCGCTGGACGCGACCATGCCGACCCGGCGGTTGGGCTGGTGGCTCCAGTAGTCGAAACCGGCGCGCTCGGCCAGATAGTGGGTCTGGTTGGTGAAGCCGGAGCGCCAGCTGCCGGGGTCGCTTTCCTGCAGCCCGACGATGTCGTGCTGGGCGACAAGATCGGCGATGGTGTCCAGCGAATTGCGCTTGTCGCCCAGCGGCAAGACATGCGACCAGCTGCGGGTGGCGTAATCGCTGTAGCGGCGCGTGCTGGTGCCGGCCTGGATGTTGGCGCTCAGCAATCTCAGCCGCCTCAGGGCAGCGGCAGGCGCGTCGGCCTGCCGCCCGACAATTGTCGATGCATCCATTTCCCGGGCCGGAATCCCGCGCGACTCAGGGGGCCGCTGCGGGCGCGGTGGCTTGGGCGCGTTCGTAGGCGATCAGCACGTCGGCGACCCGCAGGCGCTCATCGGGACTGCGTCCGATCGCACTGTACTTGCCGTTGATCATGATCGTCGGGGTGCTGCCCACGCGCTGCGACACGATGTACTGCTTGGCCTTGTTGAACTTGCCGCTGACCGCAAAGCTCTTCATGTTGCCGGCGAACTGCTTGGCGTCGACGCCGAACTGGGCGTAGAACGCACCAAGCTCGGCGTCGCTGTCGCTGCCGCGCTCGCCTTTGAGCTTGTTCTCCAGATGGATCGCATCGTAGACCCGCTCGTGCGCCTTTTCGGCGATGCCCATGGTCTGCGCGGCGTAGTAACTGCGCACGAACTGGTCCCAGTTGCCGCCGAAGGCGGCCGGCACGTAGGTGAAGCGCACGTCGGGCGGCAATCTTTTCTTCCAGCTCACCACCAGGGGCTGGAACCCGGCGCAGGCCGGACAGACGTGATTGAAGACTTCCACCACTTCGATCTTGCCGTTGAGCGGCTCGAAGGGCTGACCGTTCGCAATGATCTCGTAGTCGACGCCCAGCTTGAGGCCCGGAATCCCTGCGTTGGCCGGCGCGGCGGCGGGCGCGGCTGCCAGTGCGGCTTCCGCGGGTGCGGGGACAGCGGGCGCAGCCGCAGCGGCTGCATTCGGATCGGCAGACGCCTTGGCCAGGACTTCGGCTGCGGCCATTACCTCGGCATCATTCGGCGCGCTGGCGGCGGGAGCGGCAACCGGCGCGGTGGCCGCTTCGTCCTGCTTGCCGCCGCAGGCCGACAGCGCAAACGCGGCCAACAGGGCGAGAGTGAGGTGTAGCTTCATCGTGGATCTCCTGACGGATTCTGGAAGCTGCGCGCAGCGTGCGCGTCAGCGTGCTTGTTCGGTGCTGGGTTCAAACGCGGCGTTCAAACGTGGAGTTCAAACATCGGGTCCAAACATCGGGTCCAAACGTGGGGTTCAGACGTGGGGTTCAGCGTTTTTTCGCTGCGGCGCGTTCCAGCGCGATCAGCGCATCAACCACCCGCATCCGATCTTCTGCGGAACGCGTGCGGACCACATATTTGCCGTTGACGACCAGCATGGGGGTGCCGCTCACCCGGTTGGCGACGGCGAAACCGTGTGCGCGTGTCATCTGCGCCGCCACCGCTTTGGACTGCATCAGACCCACCATCTTGGCCTGGTTCAGACCGCGCTGCGCAAACCAGGTTCCGATCTCGTCGACGGTGGCGGTGCTGCGCGGCAGTTCGCCGGCCTCGTGGATCGCATCGAACAGCGGCTGATGGATCTTCGCCACC
Source organism: Lysobacterales bacterium (assembly GCA_031418555.1). Lineage (GTDB taxonomy): Bacteria > Pseudomonadota > Gammaproteobacteria > Xanthomonadales > Xanthomonadaceae > Lysobacter_I. Next base: position 4,323 of record JANOXT010000245.1, read on the forward strand.
ACCTTGGCGCTGTCGGCGGCGAAAAAGGCTTTCCCGTAAGGATCTTCTTCATCGAAGGCGGCCGGCACATAGACGAAGCTCACATCCGCCGGAAGTTTCTTTTTCCAGACATCCACATACGGCTGGAATGCCGCGCAGTGCGGACATGAATAGGCGAAGACCTCGGCCACCTCGATCTTGCCGTTCGGCGCCTGCCAGCGCTGACCCTTGTCCAGCACGTCGTAATCCTGACCCACCACCGGCGGACCCGCGGGCGCCTGTGCGCAAGCGGTCAGCGGAAGAAGCAAGAGCAGCAACCAGGCAAAGGAACGCGGCATGGGCAGAATCCAGAAGACTTGCGGACAGTGGAGGAAAGAAAACGCCAGCACGGAGCATGTCCGTGCCGGCGTTCCAGTTCAAGCGCAGCGCGCGCCGGTCGATGCTGATGCGCACTGCACTGGAGGCAGACGCATCGATGCCTCGATCAGCGCTGCTTCGATCAACCCTTGCCGCCGCCCTGTTCGGCGCGCGGGTGCAGGCCCTGCATATAGCTGGACAGCGACTGGATTTCTTCGTCGGTGAGCGGCTTGGCTACCGTGGCCATCACGTTGAACAGGGCCGCATCGCGCACGGTGGTGGTGCCGGTGCGGTATTCCTGCAGCCGGCGGGCGGTGTACCACGCCTGCTGGCCGCCTACGTGCGGGTAGGCGGGGCCCGGGTTGCCCGCACCGCTGGGACCATGGCAGGCCATGCAGGCAGGAATATCGCGACTGCTGTCGCCGCTGCGGTAAAGCTTCTGGCCGACTTCATAGAACTTCATGCCCTTGTAGGGGCTCTTCGCATCGGCGATCGCCGTGTCGTCGGCGATGCCCGCGCCCGACTTCCGGGTCGCAAAATAGGCACCGATATCGCGCATGTCCTGGGCGCTCAGTGCGGTTGCATACGGCAGCATGATCGCATTGGCGCGCTCGCCGCTTTTGAACAGTGCCAGCTGGTGGGCGATGTAACGCTCGCTCTGGCCGGCAATACGCGGGTACAGCGTCGGGTCGGTGGCGTTGCCGTCCAGACCGTGGCAGGCGGCGCAGGCGGCGGCTTTGGTGGCGCCGGCCTTGGCATCGCCGGGCTTGGCTTTGGACAACTCGGCCGTTGCCGACACATCCAGCGGCGCCGCCACGACCGGTGCGGCTTCGGGCACGGGGACGGCCGTGGTCTGGGCGATGGCGGCAGCCGCCGCGACCGCGAGAACCGCGAGACCGGCAAAACCGTAGGCACGGGCGTGACGCATGCTCAACACTCCAAAGAAACAACCAGGACGACAAGGCGCGGTGCCTGCGAAAGACAGCCGCAGGCCGAAACCACCGAATTATCGTCGCCTCACCGAACCCGGTCAAACGGCAATCGTGCCGCCGCGTGCGATCCTATGCCGATGACCAACCCCAGAAATCCGTTCGCCCGCGCCGATTACCTGCTCGCTGCCCACACCCCACGGCAGCTGCCGCCCGACGGCGGCTTCGAGGTGGCTTTCGCCGGACGCTCCAACGCCGGCAAGTCCAGCGCCCTCAACGCCCTGTGCCAGCAGAACGCGCTGGCCCGGGTCTCCAAGACCCCCGGACGCACCCAGCAGTTGGTGTTCTTCGGCCTGGCTCCGCACGCGGGCAAATACCTCGTCGATCTGCCCGGCTACGGCTACGCCAAGGTGCCCAAGGACCTGCAGGCGCACTGGCAGGCGTTCCTCGGCGATTACTTCCGCAGCCGCGAAGCCCTCAAAGGCCTGGTGGTGGTGATGGACATCCGCCATCCGCTGAAGGATTACGACCGCCAGATCCTCGGTTTCGCGGTCGAAAACGGCCTGCCCGCCCATGCGGTGCTGACCAAGGCCGACAAACTCGGCCGCGGCGCCGGGATGACCGTGCTGCAGACAGTCCGCAAGGACCTGCAGGCCAACTACGGCGACAGCGTCGGCGTGCAGACGCTGTCTTCCGAATCGAAGGCGGGCGTGGACGAGCTGCGGCAAGTGGTGGCAGGTTGGCTGGAGGTCTGACCACACCTCATCGGCAGCCAGGCAGATGTTTGATCCCCATCTCTTTCTGACGGAGTCCGCTGCATGAAACCGTTCGCGCTGCTTTACGCAATGCTGCTGTTCGCGGCGCCAGCGCAGGCGCTGTACGACCCGCCGCCAGAGCCGGCGATCGCGGCTGTCGAGGGCGCATGGGCCGGCACCCTGCGCTATCGCGATTATCAGCACCCTGACCGCTTCGAAACTCTGCCGACGCGGACCACGATCGTGCTGTCCGCACCGGACACGCTGACCCTGCACGCGATCTACGACGACGGCCCGGGCAAGACTGTGCATTCGTACGAACAGATGCGCTTCGACCTGACCAACAAGCAGTTGCTCTGGCGCTACGGCCTGAAGGCGGACGATAGCGGGACTTACGATATCGTTACTGAAGCGCACGACGGCGACTGTCAGCGCTACGTCGCCGAACATCGCAATCCGGACAAGAAAGATTTGAGCCGCTACACCATCGCCCTGTGCACGACGCGGATCGAATGGGTGAAACACGAAGTGGATGCGGAGGACGTGGCACTGGAGCGCAGCCGCACGACCCTGTCGCGGATCGCGCCGACAGCGCCATCAGATAAACCGGCCGAATGATATTGGTTCGATCCAGATTGTTGTCTGCATAGCGATCACAAGCAGGTCGCGCCACGATATCCGCATCAACCCTGCGCGTAGCGGAACAGCAGCGACATCGCCAGAGCGCCGCCGATAACGACGACCAGGAACAGCACGACCCCTTTCGCCAGCGAATAACCGCCACCGGCAGCGCGCTGCGGCGGCGCTTCGGGCCTGCCGTATTGAGGCATGCTGTCTTGAGGCATGCCGTCGTCATGCATGCCGTCTTCCAGCATACCGTCTTCCAGCATGCCCTCATCAAACACCACCGGCTCCGCGCTTTGCCATTCATCGACAATCGCGCGTGCAGCTTCTGCATTGCCGTCGGCCACATGCACCAGGATTTCGGTATTGGCCGGCAGCTCGCCCACCGCGCCCTGCAGATATTC
>JANOXT010000246.1:0-6147 GCA_031418555.1 Lysobacterales bacterium
CTGCAGATCTATCGTTGAAACACCGACCTGCTAACGCGCGTAACCACGCAGAAAAACACCAACTGCGGACGCCACATGGCGCTGAATGTCTTCGTCAGTTGGCTTGAGTGACCCCATGTGAACCTGCTGACTCAGGCCCGCATCGCACAGGTAGATGAACTGGTGGGCAGCCAGTTCGGGGTCGGGCACGTTCAACAAGCCCCGCTCAGTCGCCGATTCCAGCACGGCCGCCAGGGCCTTGGAGCCGGGGCGCGGACCTGACCGCATGAAGGCTTCACCTAGCGCTGGGTTTCTATGCGCCTCGCCCACCAAGGTCCGGTAAACACCCATGGCCGTAGGTGAAAACACATCGCGCAGAAACCCTGTCCCCAGGGCACTGAGCATTGGCTCAAGCGGTGCTTGAAGGTCGAGCTTGAAGTTGCGGGATGAGATGGCTTCGCACTCTGCGGCAATCACAGCTTCAAACAGAGCGACTTTGTCAGCAAAGTACGAGTAAAGCGTGCCCTTGGAGACCCCGGCAGCCTTTGCAATTTCGTTCATGCTGGCGCCCTCGAATCCCAAGGCGAAGAACACCTCACGCGCACCGTTCAGGATCTGTTCGCGCTTGGGAATGCGGCGCCGATGGTCGGACGCAGGGTGAATTGAAGAATTCATTGTCGGATCTTGAGGGTATGCGGTCCGAATCAAAAGCATCGACTCACTATTGACCGAACCGTTCGGTACGATTTACAGTGTACTCGTGCACTATGCAACCTGCGTCTGCCTTCGATTGGCTTTCTCGCTCAGGCCTGAAGCCAGCAAATACCTCCAGACCCATCGGAAATCAGCTGAATGAATTGGATTGCCCTGCGAATGCTGACCGGCGATACCGTCAAGTACATCGGCATGATTTTTGGCGTCGCGTTCTCGACGCTCTTGATCACTCAGCAGAGTTCGATTTTTCTCGGTCTGGTCAGCCGTGCCGCAACCACGGTCGTAGATGTCCGCGACGCCAACGTCTGGGTCATGGATCCGCGGATCGAGTCGGTCGATAACGTCTGGCCCATGCCCGCCACGGCGCTTCAGAGAGTGAGGGGCATTGATGGCGTGGCATGGGCGGCTCCCTTTCTGCGCTCGACCACGACCATCGTGGCCCCGGATCTGCCGCTTCAAACGGCCAGTCTGTTCGGTCTGGACGACGCGTCTCTGGTCGGACTGCCCACCACGATGATCGCGGGACGACGCGCGGACCTGGCTGCCCCGGGCACGGTGATGATGGATGAAGGCGGGTGGCAGTTTCTCTTTCCCGGCGAAACTTTCGCGCCCGGAAAGGTGGTTGAACTCAATGATCGGCGCGCGGTTGTCGTGGGTTTGGTCAAAGCGGGCGTGCAGTTCAATTCCCAAGTCTCGCTGTACGCACGGTATTCGACAGCCCTGAACTACGCGCCAGGGGGCCGGAATCGACTCAGCTTTATCATCGCAATGGCTGAGAAAGGCTATTCCCCGGCCCAAGTCGCACGCAACATCGAAACCGCAACCGGGCTCAAGTCGCTGGACTCCGAAGCGTTCGCAAAAGCATCAAGCGACTACGTCATCTACAACACCGGCATTCCGGTGAGTTTCGGTACGGTTGTGCTGCTTGGGGTCATCGTCGGTATCGTCATCGTCGCCCTGACATTCACGCTGTTCGTTCGCGACAACATCAAACAATTTGCGTCGCTCAAAGCGATCGGCGTCAGCAGCAGGCGTCTAGTAGGCATGGTGTTGTTGCAGGGCGGGCTGGTGGGCGTCATGGGGTATGCGCTGGGGCTTGGGGCGGCAACCGTGATGGTCACCATGGGGGCCAGCAAATCCCTCGCACTTCGTGGTTTTTACGTGCCGATTGAGGTGGCGGCTTTCGCCGCGATCGTGGTGGCCCTCATCATCAGCGCCGCAGGACTGCTTGCCATCCGCAAAGTCATTTCAACCGATCCGGCGACGGTGTTCCGATGAACAATATGCTGCCCACGCCGCAAGTCGCTGTTAGCTGCAGCAAAATAGTCAAAGAATTCGGCGATGGTGAAAGCAATCTGCGGGTGCTGCACGAGATCGATGCCGAGTTTGCCGCAGGTGAGCTTTCGCTTCTGGTCGGACCCTCCGGATGCGGGAAAACAACCTTGATCTCGATCATCGCGGGAATACTGAGCACGACACACGGCGTCGTCGATGTCTTTGGGCAAACGGTGACATCGTTGAACGGCGACGCACTTTCCAAGTTTCGACTTCATTCGATCGGATTTATTTTCCAGCAGTACAACCTGATGCCCAGCCTGACGGCGGCGGAAAACACCTCGGTGCCGTTGGCGGCAGCGGGAATCAAACGACACGAGGCGATTGACCGCGCCAAAGCGATGTTGGGCAAACTGGATCTATCCGCGCATGCCAACAAACTGCCAAGCCAACTCTCCGGCGGTCAACAACAGCGTGTGGCCATCGCACGCGCGCTGATCAACGCACCGCGCTTGATCGTTTGCGACGAGCCGACCGCCGCACTCGATGCCAAGTCGGGACACCGGGTCATGGAGCTGTTGCGCGAAGTCGCGATTGCCGCAGACCGTGCCTGCATCGTGGTGACTCACGACAGCCGCATCTTCGATCTCGCTGATCGCATCGTCACGATGGAAGACGGACGCATCGTGCCCTCGCCTACTGATCCCATTGGAGCTCACCGATGACCCGACTCAAACGCGCCCTTGGTCTATCCCTGCCGATCGCAGCGATTGTTCTGGGGTTGATCGGCATCGTGCTGATCGTGAAAACAGTGCCCGATAACACCGCTGAATCAGCCGACGTCACGCCCGCTGCCACGCCCGCAAACCAGGACGTCGTCGCCGGTGCGGGCCTTGTCGAGCCGGCCTCCGAGCTCATTGGTGTGGCCACGCCGGTCTCGGCTGTCGTCGTTGAGGTCAACGTGCGCGCCGGGCAGCGCGTCCGCAAAGGGGATGCCTTGTTTGTGATGGAGAATCGGACCGCTCAAGCGGAGTACGACAGTCAGCGTGCAGCGCTTGCTGCAGTACAAAGCGAGCTCTCTGAAGCCAGGATCGAAGCGGCGCGTACAGCAAACGAGTTGAAACTGTATCAGTCCATCGGCGATGCACGCGCGATGAGTCGGGAAGAGCTCGCGAAGCGTACATTTGCGGCGCAAACCGCCCGGGCCGTCACCCAGACCCGACAAGCGAAACTTGAACAGGCTCAGGCAAATGTCACCGTTGCCAAAGTTCAGATAGCGCTGTTGACGGTTCGTGCACCGATCGATGGCGATATCCTGCAGGTTTCGGTGCGGCCCGGGCAGTTCGCGACAGCCAATATATTGGCCGACCCACTCGTCATCATGGGATCAGCGGCGCCGTTGAACATCAGGGTCGATGTCGATGAAGCCGATATCGGCAGGCTTAAAATCCAGGGCGTTGCCCAAGTCTTTACGCGAGGCGTCAGCAAAAGCAGCGCGCAGGCCAGCTTTGTTCGGGTCGAGCCTTTGGTGATCCCGAAACAATCGCTGACCAACGCTGCGGATGAGCGGGTGGACACACGCGTACTTCAGGTGATCTACACGCTCCCAGCGAACGCAAAAGGTTTTTTTGTGGGCCAACAGGTCGACGTCTTTCTGCCGGCGACAGGGAGTGGATCGTGAGACATGCCCTTGTCGCTGCAGCCGTTGGTCTGACGCTGTCAGGCTGCGCCAGCTTGCCGCCTATCAACGCTACGGCTGCAGACCTCGTCACGACAGACAGGAAAGGCCATGACCGCGTCACTGCGGAACAGGATCCTGCCTCGCGCCAGTTGCTGGAGGGGTTCCAGTCCATTTTCAAGCATGACGCGCGGGCGCAACAGGTGCTGAAATATGGCTTTGAACAGAACGCAGATATTGCGACCGCGCAGGCGCGCGTCCTTCAGGCCAGATCCGATGTGCGAACCAACAGAAGTCTGTTGTTTCCCACAATCGGCGTGGACATCGAGACAGCCAGGCGTCGCGCATCGCTGAAGGATCCGACGCGCATCGGGTCTGCGCAGAATGCGGATAGGAACAGTACGCGTTGGAATGGAGGACTCAGCGCCGCATGGACCATTGATCTGTTCGGTCGGCAGCGCGCGTTGCAACAGTCGGCCCAGTGGCTGCTGACTGCGGAGTCGGCGAAATGGGCAGATACCCGACTCGCGATGCTCGGAGATCTGAGCGGGGCCTTGATCGATCTCAGAAGCGCCCAGGCGCGTCTTGCCATTGCGGAACAGAACATCGGGATTGATCTGGCACTGCTGCAAATCGATCAGGCCAAGCGTCGTGGCGGACAGATAAGCGATATTGAAGTGCGGACTGCCGAAGCCCAGTGGGAGACCAGTAAAGCAGCGGCATCCTCGATTCACACCGAAAGATTGCAGCATCTGCAGCGTTTGGCCACGTTGACCGGTGCCGCCTTGCAAGAAACCACCGGCTTCGCCGGCGAGGGCGAGCCCAGCATTGATCGCGCGAACGGTATCGATCAATGGATGGTGCCATCCGATCTGCTTCAGCGTCGTCCGGACATCATCGAAGCGGATGCGCGCCTGGCGTCGGCCGATGCGGAACTTCGTTCGGCGATGCGGGCGCGCTATCCGGAGTTCACGCTGGTAGGAACTTTGGGCTGGGTCGCCGGCACCCTGTCAGGGCTGAACGGTAGCGGTGCGCTCGCCGCATCCATCACGCCTCGGGCCAATTGGACCTTTCTTGATTTCGGGCAACGCGCAGCCGATGTCGAACGCAGGACCGCCGAACGACAGGAGGCCGTGGTGGGCTATGAAAACACCGTCAACAGCGCGTTTGTCGAGGCCGAAGCAGCCGTGCAGGCGGTCAGTCTGGCGCAGGCGGAAGCTGAGATGCGAGCAAACGCTGCCATTGCCAGCCGTAAGGCTGCAGAACTCACGCACTTGAAGTTTCGCGCGGGCATTGAAGACTTGAGCGCGACGTTGGAATCACGTCGCGAAGCGAACAACGCAGCAGAACAGCAAGCGGCCGCTGTTGCGGCGATGCAACGCTCATGGATAACGGCATTGACCAGTTTTGGCGGATCGCCGATTCAACAAACGGTTTCGTTACCGTCTGCAATGACTGACCCACGCTGATGCCCTGAAACGGCAGCCACTTCATCCCCCATGAGAGCGGCGAAAGAGACATCAGATCATCAATAAAACATGCAATTCATTTACCGAAATTTACACAGGCTGAAATTTCCGGACACGGCGCCGACCGCTGATGACATCGCGATCCGCAGAGTAGTCATCATTCGTCCATCATCAACAGGAACCACCATGAACATTAGCCGCACCATTATTTTTCTCATCTGTCTATCGCCTTTTTCTTCAAACGCGCAATCTGCAGACGATGCTGGATCAGGATGGAGCATTGGCATAGGGGTTGCCTCAAGAGGCGCGGTGTATGAGGGTGAAAGCGCGAAAAGCATTCCATTCCCTTTGATCGGATACGAGGGAGAACGCTTTTATCTGCAGGGCACCAGCCTCGGTTATCGCTTTGTGCAAAACGACAGCTTCACTCTGCAAGCGCATCTCTCCGCCAGCCTCAACAGCATCAATTCCGATGATTTCGGTAGAAAAGAGCTTGCTGCGCGCGGTATCAATCGCAATCTCCTGAAAGATCGTGATATAGGGGCAGATGCGGGCATGACCGCCTCCTGGAAGACCGCTGGCGGCACATTCGAAGCGGACGTCCGGGCCGACATCACCAACACCAGCGGCGGCTACCAGGCATCGCTGGACTATGGTTTTCCTTTCCCCGTCGGCAACGCCATCATCACCCCCGGAGTAGGTGTTTCCTTATATTCGTCGGATCTGGCCAACTACTACTACGGCACGCTCCCGGATGAAATCAAACGCGGCGTGATGGATTACAAACCCGGCCGCGCCACGGTCCCGCATGCCAGCGTCAGCGCGATCTTGCCGTTTGCATCGAAATGGACGTTTATTTCGAGTGTGAACGTGGAGTTTCTCCCGAACGAAATCACCGACAGCCCGCTGATCGACAAAGATAGTGATGTACTTCCGACTTTGTTTTTAGGCGTTACCCGCAGCTTCTGAGCGACGACATTTTTCTTCAATTATGGAGAAAATATATTCCAACAATGCCGTCGCTTTTATGAC
>JANOXT010000247.1:0-7239 GCA_031418555.1 Lysobacterales bacterium
CTGCTGCGTGTGCACGATGTCGCTGCAACCGTCGATGCGCTAAAGGTATGGAATGCGCTGGCCGCTGTGCCGACACCGAAGCCATCTTCGACATCGTCTTCAGGCATCCGCTGGCCGGATGAAGATTAACGGTCTGTCGGATCTCACGCGGATGTTATCTCCGGATGTGTTCCCGGTCCGCATAGTCCCGCAGTCGCATGGGCGCGTTCGCGTCCTGAGCCGTGCGACGTTTCTGGTGCTCATCATCATGGACGTCCCTGGGATGGGCAGTGCGTGAATGCACCCGCTTGCCGGTGAGGCTAGCCGCCGCATCGATCGGTGGCTGTCACTTGGGACACAGTGCAAGCGTGATGCTCTACCCAGAACAGGATGAGGGCGTTCGTCTTTGAAGGCATCGTGGTGGGTTCCAGCAACGCGATGACGGGCGATCCCTTATTATGTAGGAGCGACTTCAGTCGCGAAGCCGATAAACCTTCAGGCGATATGCTCCTTCGAATCACAGAGTGCGCTGTTCGATCCGATCGCAGGAATTTGGATTTCCATGTCTGTGCGACGACGCGTTTTTCGCGACTGAAGTCGCTCCTACAGGCAGGATCTTCAGGCTATCGCTTGGCATGGAACGCGCGCACCCGCGGATCCACGATCCGGAACCACAGCGGCGGACACAGCGCCAGCAGGAACATCGCGGCATAGCCGCCGGGCAGCTGCGGGCTGTCGGCATGATGCAGCAGATTCTGATAGCGGCGGCGCGGCGTTTCGTGATGGTCGGAGTGCCGCTGCAGATGGAACAGCAGTAGATTGCTGATCAAGTAGTCGGAGTTCCACGAATGCAGATGCGTGGTGCGCTCGTAGCGACCGTCGGCCAGACGCTGGCGTTCCAGTCCGTAATGTTCGATGTAGTTGATGATCTCCAGCGAACACGCGGCAAAGAAGCCCTGCACGACAAAGAACGCCAGGCCGGGCAGGCCGAGCCATAACCCGAAGCCGACGCACAACGCCAGCCAAAGGACTGTCCAGCGGATCAGCTCGTTGTGGGCGCTCCACCAAGGCTTGTCCTGTTTGGCGAGACGCTGGGTTTCGAGCTTCCATGCGTTCGAGGTGTTGCGCAACAGCGCGCGCGGCAGAAAGTTCCACAGCGACTGGCCGAAGCGCGCGCTGGATGCGTCTTCGGGAGTCGACACGTGCACGTGATGGCCGCGCACATGCTCGATCTTGAAGCCGTGATAACCCACGCTGGTCAGCAACAGTCCTCCAGCGCCGCGTTCAAGCGCGGTGTCCTTGTGGATCAGCTCGTGGGCGACGTTGATCGCCAGCACGCCGCCGACGATTCCCTGCGACAGCACCCAGCCGGCAATGCCGACGGCACTGAAATCGGTGTGCACAACATGCCAGCCGGACCAGATCAGCACGCCGAGCTGGGCCGGCAGGGCTGCGAGCGTCATCAGTCGAAACCAGCCGTCGCCTTCGAGCGACTTGGCTTGCTCATCGGAAGGATTTCGCGGGTCGTGGCCCAGGCCGTAATCGGCCACCGGCAGCAGCACAAACAGGAAGAACAGCGGGAACCAGGCCATCAGATCGATGCGGCCAGTGAGGGCGCCAAGCCATGCGGCGGCAGGCATCAGCGCCGGCACCACGAAGACCAACAGAAATCCGAAGCGTTTCCATACATTCATCACCCAAGCGTACGCCATCGGATGGCCGTTTCAAAACCGGCGATCGCATCCGTCGTCGAGTCCCTCGCCGCCGATTCCATCGGCCGCTGCGGCGCGGCATTGTTCACGGCATTGCCGGGGTATCCTGCGCGCACATCCACCTTGATCCGGACATCGCGCATGACCGCTGGCCAGCCGCTGCTCATCACCTTTGGCATCTACCTGCTTGCCATGATCCTCATCGGTCTGTGGGCCTGGCGTTCCACGCGCAGCTTCGACGATTACATCCTGGGCGGGCGTTCGCTGGGCAGCGTGGTCACCGCGCTGTCGGCGGGTGCGTCGGACATGAGCGGGTGGCTGCTGATGGGCTTGCCCGGCGCGCTGTATCTGGGCGGCGTATCGGAGGCGTGGATCGCGCTGGGCCTGATCGCTGGCGCGTGGTGCAACTGGAAATTCGTCGCCGGCCCGCTGCGCGTCTACACCGAGCGCACCCACAATGCGCTGACGCTGCCCGATTATTTCACTCACCGGTTCGAGGACCGAAGCAAAGTGCTGCGCGTGTTTTCGGCGATCGTGATTCTGGTGTTTTTTGCGGTCTACTGCGCCAGCGGCATCGTCGCCGGTGCGCGCTTGTTCGAGAGCGTGTTCGGTGTGCACTATGCCGAAGCGCTGTGGTGGGGCGCGGCGGCGACCATTCTGTACACGCTGATCGGCGGGTTTCTGGCGGTCAGCGGACCGACACCGTGCAGGCGTCGCTGATGATCTTCGCGCTGGTGTTGACACCCATCATGGTGGTGCTGGGCAGCGGCGGCGTCGACGCCAGCCTCGCGCTGATCGAGCAGACCAGCCCGGCAAAACTCGACTGGTTCAAGGGCGGCGCGCTGGGGTTCGTCGGCATCGTCTCGCTGCTGGCCTGGGGCCTGGGTTATTTCGGCCAGCCGCACATCTTGGCCCGGTTCATGGCCGCCGATTCGCTCACCACCATTCCCAAGGCGCGCCGCATCGGCATGACCTGGATGGTGCTGTGTCTGTTCGGTGCGATGGCGGTGGGCTTCTTCGGCAATGCGTACTTCGCCAGCCATCCCGATCAGCTCGGTCCGGTGGCCGAAAATTCGGAGCGCGTGTTTATCCAGCTTGCGACCGTACTGTTCAATCCGTGGGTTGCCGGCGTGCTGCTGTCGGCGATTCTGGCCGCGATCATGAGCACGCTGTCGTGCCAGCTGCTGGTGTGCGCAAGCGCGCTCACCGAGGATTTCTACAAGGGCTTCATGCGCCCCGGCGCCAGCCAGGGAGAGCTGGTGTGGTTCGGCCGCATGATGGTGCTGATGGTGGCGCTGCTGGCGATCTGGATCGCGCGCGATCCCGACAGCCGCGTGCTCGGGCTGGTGTCGTATGCGTGGGCCGGCTTTGGCGCTGCGTTCGGACCGGTGGTGCTGTGTTCGTTGTTCTGGGCGCGGATGACGCGCAACGGCGCGCTCGCCGGCATGCTGGCGGGCGCGGCCACAGTGATCCTGTGGAAAGAGATCGCGGTCAAGCAGCACGGCAGCGAACTGTACGAAATGGTCCCGGGCGTGATCGCCGCGTGCATCGCGATCTTCGTGGTCAGCCGTCTGGGCAAAGCGCCTTCCGACGACATCCAGTTCCGGCACAAGGGCGTGATGGAAACGCTGAAGGTGCATGGATATTGAATGCGAATGTTGTAGGAGGGGCTTCAGCCCCGATGCGTGTGGCATCGATGATCTTGGTCTGGATCATCGCGGCTAAAGCTGCTCCTACGAAATGCCGGGATTCATGACCATCGACAACCGCCCACTCGCCATCGCCTTGATGGGCCCGACCGCATCGGGCAAAACCGCGCTTGCGCTGGACTGGGCGCAGCGCTTCGGCGGCGAGATCGTCAGCGTCGATTCCGCGCTGGTGTATCGCGGCCTCGACATCGGCGCTGCCAAGCCGTCCGCTGAAGAACGCGCGGCGGTCACGCATCACTTGATCGATGTGCGCGAACCGTGGCAGCCGTATTCGGCGGCGGACTTCGCCAAGGACGCGCGCGCTGCGGTCGATGACATCGTTGTGCGCGGCCGGCTGCCGATCCTGGCCGGCGGTACCGGGCTGTATTTCCGCGCGTTGCTGCAGGGCCTGTCGCCGATGCCCGAAGCCGATCCTGCGATGCGCGCGCAGTTGGAAGCCGAAGCTGCTCTGCGCGGTTGGTCGGCAATGCATGCCGAGCTTGCCGCGGTCGATCCCGCCGCCGCCGCACGCATTCACGTCAACGACCCGCAGCGGATCCAGCGGGCGCTGGAGGTGTACCGCATCAGCGGCCGTTCGATCAGCGACTGGCAGCGCGAGTCCATCGCTGCATCGCAACGATTCCCATGCCGCGTGCTGAAAGTAGCGGTGGCGCCGCACGACCGCGCGGTGCTGCGTGCGCGCATCGAATGCCGCTTCGATGCGATGCTCGCCGCAGGCTTTCTCGACGAGGTCCGCATGTTGCGTGCACTGCCTGCGCTGTGGTCGCATCCGGCGGCGCTCGACCTTCCGGCAATGCGCGCTGTGGGCTATCGTCAGGCGTGGGAGCATCTCGAAGGTGCGCTGTCCATGGACGGGTTCCGCGATCGCGCCATCTTCGCCACCCGCCAGCTTGCCAAGCGTCAGTTGACCTGGCTGCGCAGCGATCTGTCCCTGTCGTGGTTCGATCCTGAAGCCGACGGCGCAAGGCTGCAGACGGCGCTGCACGGTTTTCTGGGAAATTGATGGCCCACTCCGGGTCGCGACGGCTTCGCTTTTCGACCGGCTTCCGGTCCGCACGCAGTTGTGCAACCATCATGGCGTCCGGCAGGGGCGTGCCGTGTCGCATTGCGACCGGGGCCGCCGGCACGCAGTCGTCGTCATCGTGCGGCATCCAATAACAAGAACCCAAATGGGGAACACCATGTCCAAGGGGCAGTCTTTGCAGGATCCTTTTCTCAACGCATTGCGTCGCGAGCGCGTACCGGTGTCGATCTATCTCGTCAACGGCATCAAGTTGCAGGGCACGATCGAATCCTTCGACCAGTTCGTGGTCCTGCTGCGCAATACCGTCAGCCAGATGGTCTACAAGCACGCCATCTCCACCGTGGTGCCGGCGCGCAACGTGCGCGTGGGGCCGGGCGGCGGCTACGTGCATTCTTCCGATCACGACGACGACGGCGCGCCGGCCGACACCGCTATCGTCGACTGATCGATGAGGCGCTCCATGCCTGGGGCGCTCTTCCGTGATCTCCGGACCGTCACCCACGGCCCGTATCTGTTCCGGTATCCGTCGCGCTGACGCGCGCCGGAGCGCTGCGCGGGTCATACTGCGCGTTCGTTTCTCCCATGGATGTCTCCGGTTTGTTCGAACGATCCCGAAAGGGCGAAATTGCGCTGTTGATCCAGCCCCATGCCGGCGGACCGCCGGAACCGGATGTGCTGGAAGAGTTCGCCGATCTTGCCCGCTCGGCCGGCGCCACGGTCGCGGCGCTGCTGAATGCCCGCATCGACCGCCCCAACGCTGCGATCCTGATCGGCAGCGGCAAGCTGGAGGAGGTCAAAGCTGCGGCCGATGCTACCGGCGCCGATCTGATCCTGGTCAATCACAGACTCAGCCCGGTGCAGGAGCGCAACCTCGAAAAGGCGCTGGGCCGCCGCGTGGTGGACCGTACCGGTCTGATCCTGGATATCTTCGCCCAGCGCGCGCGCAGCCACGAAGGCAAGCTGCAGGTTGAACTTGCGCAGCTGCGGCACATGGCCACGCGTCTGGTGCGCGGCTGGAGCCATCTCGAACGCCAGCGCGGCGGTGCGATCGGTCTGCGCGGTCCCGGCGAAACCCAGCTCGAAACCGATCGCCGCCTGCTGCAGAAGCGGGTCGAGCAGCTGCAGAAGCGGCTGGAAAAGGTCGAAGTGCAGCACACCCAGATGCGCCGCGCCCGCGTCCGCAGCGAACTGCCGCGGGTCGCCCTGGTCGGCTATACCAACGCCGGAAAATCCACGCTGTTCAATGCGATGACCGGCGCCGATGCGTATGCCGACGACCGTCTGTTCGCGACCCTCGACCCCACCGTGCGCCGGATCACGCTGCCCGGCGGCGCGGCGATGCTGGCAGATACCGTCGGCTTCGTCCGCAACCTGCCGCACGACCTGGTGGCCGCGTTCCGTTCGACACTGTCCGAAGCGCGCGAAGCCGATCTGTTGCTGCACGTGATCGACGCGGCAGATCCGCTGCGCGACGAGCGTATCGCCCAGGTCGAAGCGGTGCTGGAAGAGATCGGCGCGGGCGATATCCCGCAGCTGCTGGTCTACAACAAGATCGACCGGGTCGAAGGCCTTGCGCCGCACCGCGACCTCGCCATCCAGCCAACGGGCGAGAGCGAGTCCGCTGACGGCCAAGGTCTTGAGGACATCGCCCGGGAACGGGTCTGGCTTTCGGCGCGAGACGGTACGGGTATCGATCTGCTGCGCGCTGCGCTGGTGGCGCGTCTGGGGCTGCGCCGCGTCGCCGGCACCGTGCGCTTGCCGGCGCGCGCTGGCCAGCTGCGCGCGCGTCTGTACGCGCTGGAATCGGTGCGCGCGGAAACGCACGACGACCGCGGCGACTGGATCATCGAGGTCGATCTGGCGTTGAACGACGCCGAGAAACTCGCCGCCGGCCCCGGTGGCGATGCGCTCGAACCGCTGCTTCCGCCCGGCGAAGACGATCTTTACTGACGCGCTTCCCTTGTAATATCCACCCCGTGCCCGCATCCCTGCGGAGCACATTCGCTTTGGAGCAGGCATGGCCTGGAATACTCCCGGTAACAAGAACGACGATTCCTCTTCCGGCGGCGGAAACCAGCGATCGCCGTGGAAACCACGCCCGAACGGTCGTGGCGGTGGCGGTGGTTTCGACGACATCCTCAACCGCCTGCGCGGCATCTTCGACGGCGGCGGCGCGGGTCATCCGCTGCGCTGGGTCGCCGCAGCGATCGCGCTGTGGTTGATCTTCAGCAGCTTCGTGCTGGTCACCGAGCAGGAACGCGCTGTCGTGCTGCGCTTCGGCAAATTCTCGCGGACCATGGATCCCGGACCCGGCCTGAAGCTGCCGTGGCCGATCGAAAGCGTCTACAAGGTCAATGCGACCGAGATCAAGAACTACAGCGACAGCGTGCCCGTGTTGACCAGCGACGAGAATATCGTCCAGGTCGAGATCAACGTGCAGTACCGCATCAGCAACCCGCGGCTGGCGCTGTTCGGCACCCGCGACGCCGAGGAAATGCTGAAGCAGGCCGCACTGAGTTCGGTGCGCGAGCAGGTCGGCCGCTCCACCCTGGATACCGTACTGGGCGCACGCGATGCGCTGGCCGTCGCCGCGCGCGTGCGTCTGCAGAAATCGCTGCAGAACTACAACACAGGCCTGGCCGTCACCGAGCTGAACCTGCCCAACGCGCGCCCGCCCGAAGAAGTGAAGCCCGCCTTCGATGACGTCAACAGCGCCCAGCAGGACAAGGACCGCCTGATCAGCGAGGCCCGCGCCTACGCTGCGAAGATCGTGCCGGAAGCCCGCGGCGAAGCAGCGCGCACCCGCACCGTCGCC
>JANOXT010000248.1:0-2433 GCA_031418555.1 Lysobacterales bacterium
GATGGTGATGCCTGGCGACAACGTGAAGATGGTGGTGAGCCTGATCAACCCGGTGGCGATGGACGAAGGTCTGCGTTTCGCGATTCGCGAAGGCGGCCGTACGGTTGGCGCTGGCGTGGTGGCGAAGATCATCAAGTGATTGAGACCTCGCTCAAGAGCCGCGTTATCCGCGGCTCTTGAGGCCGAAATCGGCAATGACGCGGGTTGCGCAAGCGCGGCCCCCTTGGTCAGAGCCGTGATCCCCGCGATTTTCGACAGCCGAATGGCTGGTCAAGCGGGGATTCAAGATGAAAGTCAGGCGATCAGCCTTCCGATTGCCCGCAAAATGAGTATCGGGCTTGCAAGCCCGTTCAAGGCTCCTCTATAATGCAAGACCACTTCGCGAATCATCCACGGATAGTTCGCGATAAGCGAAATGAAGCGCAGGAAGCACTTCGTCTTCGCCGGACAAGGACACGTCGTAACGGCATCGCCCCCGTCCGCCTCGAAATCATTCGAGGCACGTACGGCAGGGGCATGTAGTTGCGTCCTCGATATCCTGTCTGGCGGACCGATTTATCGGTCTGCTTTTTTTTGTTTAAAAAAGCTTGCGGGCGGTGCTCCTGGTTTTAAGGTTTCCGCATTTTCAGTGGCTCAGAGATATTGAGTCATATGAGTTTCAAAATTTAAGGGGGTCCTGCGCACCTAGCCGCCGGGCCTGTCGCTCTTTCAACGAGGAATTCCGTCATGGCGGACCAAAAAATTAGGATCCGGCTGAAAGCATTCGATCATCGCCTGATCGATCGTTCAGCCAGTGAGATTGTCGAGACAGCGAAGCGGACCGGCGCACAAGTGCGCGGTCCGATCCCTCTGCCGACCAAGATCGAACGCTACACGGTGCTGGTGTCGCCGCACGTCGATAAAGATGCGCGCGACCAATATGAAACCCGCACGCACAAGCGCGTGCTCGATATCGTCGACCCCAACGACAAGACCGTGGACGCGCTGATGAAGCTTGAGCTCGCGGCTGGCGTCGACGTCCAGATCAAGCTGACCTGAGGCCGCCACTATGACCGCGAAGAAATATTCGTTGGGCATCGTCGGCCGCAAGGCCGGCATGAGCCGACTGTTCACTGAGGACGGCAAGTCCATTCCGGTGACGTTGATTGAAGCCACGCCGAACCGCATCGTTCAAATCAAGACATTGGAATCCGACGGCTACAGCGCTGTGCAGATCACTGCAGGCGTCAAGCGCGCCGCCTTGATCAACAAGCCGGAAGCCGGCCACCTCGCCAAAGCGAAGGTCGAAGCCGGTCGCGGCTTGTGGGAGCTTCGTGTCGAAGCCGACAAGATCGGCGACTTCCAGGTGGGTGGCGAAATCAAGGCCGACATTTTTGAAGTCGGTCAGATCGTCGATGTCCAAGGCGTCACCAAAGGTAAGGGTTTCCAGGGCACGATCAAGCGCTGGAACTTCACCATGGGCGACGCCACTCACGGCAACTCGCTCTCGCATCGCTCGCCGGGCTCGATCGGCCAGCGCCAGACGCCAGGCCGCGTGTTCCCGGGCAAGAAAATGTCGGGTCATATGGGCGCCGATCAGCAAACGACACAGCGTCTTGAAGTGGTCAAGGTCGACGTCGAGCGTGGCCTGATCGCGATCAAAGGCGCGGTCCCCGGCGCGCCGGGCGGCGATGTCATTGTCCGTCCGACGACGAAGTAAGGGAGACGACAATGGAACTCGCTATCAATAACAGCACCAAGACTGTGTCGGTCTCCGACGCCGTGTTCGGCCGCGAATTCAGCCACGATCTGGTGCACCAGGTCGTCGTTGCCTATCGCAATGCCGGCCGTGCCGGGACCAAGGCGCAGAAAACCCGTGCCGAGGTCAAGGGCACTACCAAGAAATCGAAAAAGCAGAAGGGCGGCGGTGCGCGTCATGGCGCATTGACGGCTCCGATCTTTGTCGGTGGTGGCCGTGCATTCGCCGCCAAGCCGCGCAGCTTCGCGCAGAAAGTCAATCGCAAGATGTATCGTGCTGCGATCGCCGCGATCCTGTCCGAGCTGAATCGTCAGGGTCGGATCACGATCGTCGAGTCGTTCGACATCGACGGCCCGAAGACCAGCGGTCTGGTCGAGAAGCTGAAGGGCTTCGAAGTCGGCAAGCGTCCGCTGATCGTCACTGAAGACGCCTCCGAGAATCTGTTTCTGTCCGCTCGCAATCTGCCGTATGTGCAGGTGCGCGATGTACAGGGTCTGGATCCGGTCGCGCTCGTCGGTGCCGACAGCGTCCTGATGACCGCCGATGCGGTCAAGAAGATCGAGGAGTGGCTGGCATGAACGACGCCAAGCTCTATAGCGTGATCCGTGCGCCGCGTGTGTCTGAAAAAACCGTGCGTGCCCAGGAAACATCCAATCAATACGCGTTCGAAGTCGCCACCGATGCCACCAAGGCCG
>JANOXT010000249.1:0-3260 GCA_031418555.1 Lysobacterales bacterium
GCCCTGCGCGGCGATCACGCCGCAGTCACGCAGGCACTGCGCCTGCGCTTCGTTTTCGACGCCCTCGCCGACCACGTCGATGCCCAGATCCTTCGCCAACCCGACCAGCGCTTTGACAATCGCCAGATCGGCGCGGTCCTGCGGAAGTCCGGCGGTGAAGCCGCGGTCGATTTTGATGGTGTCGATGGGCAGATGTTTCAGATAGCCGAGCGAGCAGTAGCCGGTGCCGAAATCGTCCAGCGCAACGCGCACGCCCAGAGCGCGCACCCGTGCAAGCGTTTTGCCGGCGGCATCGGCATCGCGCAGCAGCATGGTTTCGGTCAACTCCAGGCATAGCCGTTCCGGCGCCAGGCCGGATTCGGACAGCGCGCTGTCGACATCGGCAGCCAGTCCAGCTTCCTCGAACTGCCGGGCCGAGACGTTCACCCGCAGCATCGGTGCGACGCCGTCACGCAGCGGCCAGCGCATCGCTGCGTTGCAGGCCTCCAACAACACCCAGCGCCCGAGACGGACGATTAAGCCAGAGCTTTCGGCGGCATCAATAAATTCGCCGGCGGGGACAATACGGCCCTCGTCGTTGCGCCAGCGCAGCAGCGCTTCGGCAGAGCGCCAGTGGCCGTCGCGCAGGTCGACTTCGGGCATGTAGTACAGCATCAGCTGGCCGTCGGCGAAGGCCTCGCGCAGCGCCTGTTCGGTGCGCATGCGCGCGAGCAGGTCGCGATGACGGTCGGCGTTGAAAATTTTGCAACGGCCTAGGCCATTGGCGCGCGCGCGTAGGCTGGCGTTCTCTGCATTGCGCAGCAGCGCGTCGGCCGACGGTGCGGCAAGATCGCGCGAGAACGCGATACCGGCGGTGACCGACGCGGCATACCCGCCCCGGCCGGCGGCGTCGGATTGCACCAGATCGATACAGCGTTCGGCCAGCTCCAGCGCTTCCACTTCGCGCAGATGGCGGTGCGGAATGATTGCGAAGGCGTCTTCGCGTACCCGCGCCAACGCGGCGTTGTCGGCGGTGATCTCGCGCAAGTGCTCGGCGCAATCGACCAGAAAGCGATGGAAGGCCTCGACATCCAGCGGCTCGCTTTCGACCGGAGGATCGATCTGCAGATGAATCACCGCCAAGCCGGCATCGTTATCGTGCAGCGGCCGCAGCGCGGTGTGGGCGACTTCGAGCAGATGATCGCGGTTCGGCAGATTGGTCTGCGCATCGTGGCGTTCCAGAAACCGCAGCCGGTTTTCGATCTCGCGTCTGCGCGCGATTTCGTAGGCGACCGCGATGTAGTCGCCGATACTGCCTGCGAAGGCGTAATCCTCGGGTGTCCACATCCGCGCGCTGCCGATATGTTCGTGGCAGACCACGCCGAGCAGTTCGCCCTCGGCACGGATCGGGGCATCGAGCAGCGAATGGATGTCGTATCTGCGCAGATAAGCGCCGAGCGCTTCTTCCGATGCGGAGATAGTGGCGTCGTTATCGACATCGCAGATATCGATCACGCGGACATCATCGAGCTGGGTGCCGTATTCGGAATCCAGCAACAGCGTCTCTTCGAATCCGGGAGGATTGTGCTCACTGCTGCTGCGGGTATACGCATGCACGCAGCGCAGCTGCAGGCTGGCCGCGTCGGCTCGCCATACGTTTACGCGGTCGACTTCCAGAGTGTCCGCGGCGACTTCGCAGATCTCAGCGATCGCGGTTTCGAAGGTGCAGTCTTCGTGCCAGACCCGCCTGCCCAATGCGACCAGGGCGTGGTTATGACGGCGCGCGCGCGCATTGCGTTCCTGATGCTTCGGGCTTACTGCACTGGCTGTCATTTGCCTTCCCCCGTCTATCGCCAAAAATCCGCAGCCGTCGAACGACGGCAGCAGAGTTTCAAACACTGACCACGAGAAAATACCGGTCAAAGGACCTGACACTTGGCTCCTTCGAATCGAGTCTAGCCGCAATCCGTGCAAGTTGCAGGGCGATTCAAGGAGATTGCCGGCCGATCAATTCACCGTGCAGGTCAGGGTCACTGTGACCGAGCCATTGAGCGGCAGGGTCGGAATGGTCGCGCCCGCGCCCTGCAGGGCAGCGACCAGCGCTGCACCTGTCGGAACCGGGCAGGCCGCGCCGCCCGCTGCAGTGCAGCTGGCGGTGGTGCAGGTGAGCCCGGTGGGCGCCGGATCGGCCAATACCGAGCCGTTGGCAGAATCTGGGCCAAGATTGGTCACGACGATGCTGTAGTTGGCCGTGGTGCCGGAGACCACGGTATCCGCCGCCTGATCGACCTCGCCATTCACGCCCGGTGTGTTGGTTTTGGTGACACGCAAATCGGCCACACTGTTTCGGGTGTTGGTGAGCGTGCAGGTGAGGTCGTCGCCCGCGACGGCGGTTACGGTGAAGCTGGTGCCGCTGCCGCTGGGCGTCTGCCCGCCGGCGAGGGCATTGGTGCAGGCATAGGTCGTTGCATAGTTGGTCAGCACTGCACCGGCCGCACCGGCTTCGCTGAGCGTGTACACCGCGCCCAAGGCGCCCGGGTTGAGTGCGGCCACACCGGTAGCGGTATTGCCTGCGCCAGTGGTGGTGACCGTGGCGGGGCCGCCGGTGCCGGCGATGGTCAGCGCGAACTGGTCGGCTGCGACGAAGCGTCCGCCCGGCAATGCTTTTTGCAGGCGCAGGACCGGCAATTTGGTATTGGTGAACGTACAGGTGAAGCTGACGCTTGCGCCGATTTCGGCACCGGTAATGGTGTAAGTACTGCCGGTCAGGCTGCCCACAGTAGCGCTGGCGGCGTTGACGCAGGTGGCGCCGGTCAGCGACCACCCTGCAGGCAGTGCGTTTTCATTGATGGTGACGGCGGTCGTCGGCGAGGTGATGGTGTAGGCCAGCGTCGCGGCGCTGGCGGTATTGCCGTCGACTGTGGTCGGCGTGTTCACGACGGTGGTCGTCACCGTACCCGTGGTCTGTTCGGTATTGGTGACCGCAAAACCGAATGCACCGCCCACGCCGCCGAGCGTAGTCTTGCGCAGGATGAGTTTGCGCGAAACCGTGAACTGGTAATCCTCGACTTCACCCGATTGCACCGTGCTGACCGGCGTGGAGCAGTTGTCCAGCGCGGTGTTGTTGGTGCAGACGCGGTAGCGGGCGAAGGTCGAGCCGATGATCGCGGTCAATGGCACCGCGATATTGAGATTGGTCGTACCCACCGCGACCGCCTGGGCAGTGATCATCTGCTCGCCGGCATCGAGGAAATCGCCGTCGGCATTCCAGTCGAACCAGA
>JANOXT010000250.1:0-2604 GCA_031418555.1 Lysobacterales bacterium
CCGTTCTTGGCCTTGCCGCGTTCGTTGTCGTACAGCGCACGCAGCGTGCCCAGCGGTGCGCGGTTCACGCGCGCCAACACATAGCCGGCATGCGCCTGATACGCGAACTTCAGGTGATCGCGATAGGTCTGGCCGTAGAACTCGTTGCCGCCGGCCAGCAGATCCTCGCTGACCCGCTGCAGCGCTTTCTGCAGCATCGCCTCGGGCACCGCGAAGCCGGCCTCGCGCGCATCGAGCAGGAACTCGATGATGTACGGGGTCAGCGCAGGATTGACGTAGCCGTCGTCGCCCCACATCGAGAAGTGACCGTTGCTCATCTGCATCGATGCCAAACGCCCGAACGCGCCGTCCATGCGCGCCTTGCGCACCGCCGCATCCAGACCCTGCGCACCCAGCATCTTCGCGGTATCGGCATCCATCACCAGCGCGGCATAGCCTTTGCTGGTGGTCTGCTCGGCGCAACCGTAGGGATACTCCAGAACATCTTTCAGCGCACTGGCGAACGGAATCGGCGGCAGTGCGCTGACCGTCATCTGCGCGGTGACCGAGCCGGGCATCAGTCCATCGGCATCGCTCGCGTCCATCGCGATCGGGCCGAGTTCGTTCAAGCTCAATGTCTTGGCGCGCAGCACGCTGGGCCAGGCCGGACGCACCGGCACGTCGAAGCGACGGTCGACGCTGAAGCCGTTGCCGTTGACCTGCACGTGGATCTTCGCGGTGGTATAGCCCTCGCCTGCGGTCAGCGGGAAGGTCAGCGTGGTCTTGCCGCCGATGGCCAGCTTCGCGCTGCGGGCGCCCTGTGCCACCGTCAACGGACCGAGCCCTTCGATTTTCACCGCGAAATCGCCGGCTTTGCCGGTGAAATTGGTGAGGTCGAGGGTGACGTTGCTGCGATCGCCTGGCGCGAGCACGCGCGGATAGCTCGCTTCCGCGACGATCGGCGCACGCACGATGATCTCCGCATCGCCGTTGCCGTAGCGATCGGCCGAATACGCCAGCGCCGAGACCCGCAGCGTGCCGTTGAAATCGGGCACCTTCAGCGCGATCTTGGCGTTGCCCTTGGCATCGAGTTTCACCGGGCCGGAGAACAGATCCACCGTCTGCACTTTCGACGTGGGCCTGCGCGCCTGCGCCAGCGGCTGCAGCGCCATGTCGCCGCCGAAGCGGATCTTGCCGATCTCGCCTTCCAGGCTTTCGATGATGCGGCCGTAGACATCGTAGGCATCCACGCCAAGTCTGCGCTGGGCGAAGAAATGCTTGTTGGCGTCGGGCACCGGGAACTGGGTGATGTTGATGATGCCGACATCGACCGCCGATACCGTCACGTACGCATCCTGGCCGGCGAGTTTCGGCACCGCCACCGTGGTCGTCAGCGTCTGCTCCGGACGCATCTGTTTGGGCAACGACAAGCCGACATCGACGCGACGCGAAGTGCGGTCCATCGGCACGTAGGCCACGCCCACGGCGCGCGCCGGGGTGATCTTGTCGGACGCGCTGCCGCCGCGGAACACCAGTGCGGTGATGTAGATGTCGTGACGCTCCCAATCCTTGGTCACCGGAATCTCGAAGCTGCTGCCGCGCTTCACGTCGACATCCTGCACATAGATCATGCGGTCGCCGCCCTCGACCATCAGCAGGCCTTTGCCGTCGTGCGGCGGCGTCAGCGTGATTTTGACGGTGTCGCCGGTGTTGTACGCGGTCTTGTCGAGCGAGACCTTCACCTTGTCGGGGCGCGCATCGAGACCGCGATTCTCATCGTCCCAGCTCCAGCCCGCCTCGAACGGGTAGCGGGTGATCAGACCGGTGGCCGGGTCAAGCACATCGACGCGATAGCTGCCCCATTCGACCGCAAAATCGAACTTGATCGCGGTCATGCCGGCATCGACCGTGCGCGTCTCGACGTTGTCGAAGCGCGAAGTGAAGTCGTAGTCCCAGCCTTCGTCGTTATCGTAATTCCAGTGGTAATCCCGATGCTCGCGCACCAGTGTGACCTTGAGACCTTTCGCCGGGCGCGGCTTGCCGTCGCTGCCCACGCGCATCAGCTGGAACCCGGCGTTGCTGTCGCTGTCGGCGCCTTCCTTGTCGTCGAACATCGGGCGCACGCCAACCAGCGCATCCGCCGGCCACAGCACGCGTTTGATCGAACGGTTGACGCTGCGCCCGCCGGTTTCGAACAGGCTGCCGGACACGATCGCCGCGATCGGCGATGCAGGCTTCGCTTCCTCCGGCAATGCAATGTCCTCGGACAGTTTGCCCGCATCATCGAGTTCGGTATCGATGACGTCTTTGGCGTCCTTCGGCAGGCTCAGCGTCGGGTCGCCGAAGAAATAGCCAGGCATGGTTTCGATCGGATGCTGTTCCACCGCAACCGCAAGCTTGGCGGTGAAGCGATTACCCGCCGCCGGCGCGCCATAGAGATATGCGCCAGTCGCTTCTAGCTTCAGCGGTTTGCCGGGCTTCAGCACCGCATCGGCGGTGGCCAGATCAAGCTTCATGCGTTCGGGCAGAAATTCCTCGATCCGCAGGCTCATGCCCTGCACCGCTTCGCTGCTGGCCGGATCGGTGCGGAATTCCACCTGCCAACGGCCGGTCGGCGCTTCAACC
>JANOXT010000251.1:0-13113 GCA_031418555.1 Lysobacterales bacterium
GCGCCCGGCGCTGGGTGATCGCTGGCCGCAGGACGGGCTGTATCTGCCGGATGCCGACACCTTTCGCCAGCGCGTGGAAGCACGCAATTCGGCCGCATCGCTGAACGCGTTGCTGCAGACTTCAGCAGCGCCGACGCGAGCGGTAGCCGCAACACGCAAATCACCAATACCAGCAGCCGGAGGCGAATCCGCTGAAAAAGCCGGAAGCAAACCATGAGCGCGCCGATGCGTCGACTCAATGCAGCGCCAAAATCCGCCTATCAGAGCGCGCTGACGATGGCCTCATGGTGCGGACTGATCGGGGTCGCCATCTCCTGTATCGCATGGCTGTGGCCGCCGCAGTGGAATTCACTCGTGGCGCTGCAGCGGCTCGATGTCTACAAGCAGCTCACCGGCTATATTTTGGTGGGCCTGCTCACATTCGACCTGTCATTGGCGCTCATCAAACGACGGCTCATACGTGGATCCTCGCTGCGTGCGCTGCAGCTCTCGCATCGCGTGCTGGGTCTGAGCATGTTGGTCTTGCTGATACTGCACGCGGGTTTCGCACATGAGGGCTTCCTCAACGCCACCTTCGCCGTGACCATGTTGGTCGTGGTCGCCGGCGCACTGCTGAATCTGCTGCCCAGCCATCGGCTGGGATCGTGGGGCCAATGGACCACCGCCCTGCACATCGGCGCCGGCTGCCTGCTCGCGGCGCTGGCGCTGATGCATCTGTATTTCGTGTACACCTACGCCTCGTAAGAGGATCGCGCCCAACCTGGCCCCGATCCATGCCAACATTGGGACATGAACAAGCCCTTTGACACTACGTCCTCCGACAGCAAGCCTTTCGACATCATCGTCTTCGGCGCCACCGGCTTCACTGGCCGGCTGGTCGCCGAATATCTCAACAACACCTATGGCGTCGGCGGCACGGTACGCTGGGCGATGGCAGGCCGCAGTGCCACCAAACTCGCCGAAATCCGCGACACGCTGGGCATCGACCCTGCGCTGCCGCTGCTGGTCGCCAACGCCAGCGACGCTGAGGCGCTGGCTAAACTGGTCAAACAAACCCGCGTAGTGCTGACCACCGTCGGCCCTTATCAGATGTACGGAGAACCGCTGATCAGGGCCTGCGCCGCGGCCGGTACCGATTACGTCGATCTGTGCGGCGAGCCCGGGTGGATGGCACAGATGATCCCGCAGCTGCAGGACACCGCCCGGACCAGCGGTGCGCGGATCGTGTTTTCATGCGGCTTTGATTCGATTCCCTTCGACCTCGGCGTGGTCTACGCGCAGCATGAAGCCCAGCAGCGCCTCGGCGCCCCGCTTGTGCGTGTGCACGGCCGCGTGAAGGTGATGAAAGGCACGTTCTCCGGCGGCACCATCGCCAGCATGCTGGCAACGATGGAAGCGATCGGCCGCGACCGTTCGCTGCTCAAGACGCTTGGCGACCCGTTCGCGCTCACGCCCGGCTTCCGTGGGCCGCGGCAGCCCAACGACAACATCGCCGCGTTCGACGCACTGGCGAACAGCTGGACCGCACCGTTCGTGATGGCGCCGATCAACACCAAGAACGTACACCGCAGCCATACCCTGCTGGGTCTGCCGTGGGGAAAAGACTTCGTCTACAGCGAACGCATGCTCACTGGCGACGGCGCCAGCGGCGAGAAGCGCGCGAAGAAAATGGCGCGCGCGTCAAAACTGCAGACCATGCTGCTGGCGTTCGCGCCCACCCGCGCGCTGCTGCGTCGCTTCGCGCTGCCCAAGCCCGGCGAAGGCCCGAACAAGGAACAGCGCGAAAAAGGCCGCTATCAAGTGCTGTTCTTCGGCGAAACCGCCGACGGCAGGAAACTCACCGCCAGCGTCGCCGGGGACCGCGACCCGGGCTATGGCTCCACCTGCAAGATGATGACCGAAGCCGCACTGTGCCTGGTACAGGATGTCGACCATAAAACGACCCGCGGCGGCGTGTGGACCCCGGGCGCAGCGATGGGCATGACGCTGGTGAAACGCCTCCAGGCAAAGGCGGGCTTGAAGTTCGATATCCCGACAGCATAGTCCGCACTACGGCTACGCGCCGACCGGCTTCCATCGGAAATTTCACACAACATCAACAACATCAACAGGGAACATCACACAATGAGTCGCGCACTACTGGTCATCGACGTACAGAACGAATATTTCTCGGGCATGCTGCCCATCAGCCATCCCGATGCGCATTTCTCGAACATCCTCAAGGCGATGGATACGGCCACAGCGCAAGATATTCCCGTGGTGGTGATCCAGCACCACTTCCCGCAGGCCGACAAGCCTTTTTTCAAACGCGGCAGCCATGAATGGGAACTGCATCCGGAGATCAGCGCGCGGCCTCATCAGGCTGTGATCGAAAAGACCATGCCGGGCAGTTTCACCGGTACCGGACTGGAAGACTGGCTGCGCGAGCGCGCGATCGATACTGTCGCGATTTCGGGATACATGACCCACATGTGCTGCGATACCACCGCACGCGAAGCGGTCCATCGCGGCTTCACGGTCGAATTCCTCAGCGATGCGACCGGGACGCTTGCGCTTGAAAACTCCGCAGGCGCGGTCACTGCCGAAGAGCTGCAGCGTTCGATCCTGTGCGCGCAGCAGATGCTGCTGAGCGAAGTGATCGGCACCGATGCGTGGTGCGATCGCGTGTCTCACGCTGCCTGATCGCTGCGTAAGATCGCTGCATAGATCGTTCCAAAAACACGGGTGCGGCCGTCGCCGCACCCGTGACGCAGCGAAAATAGCGGGCGTCACTCTTTCCGGTACACCTGCGCGCCCTGGGCCAGAAACTCGGCGGACTTCTCCGCCATTCCCGCTTCCAGCGCCTGGGCTTCGTCCACGCCATGCGCAGCGGCGTAATCGCGCACGTCCTGGGTGATCTTCATCGAACAGAAATGCGGGCCGCACATCGAGCAGAAGTGCGCGCTCTTGTGCGCATCCTTGGGCATGGTTTCGTCGTGGAATTCCTGGGCCTTTTCCGGATCCAGGCCAAGATGGAACTGGTCTTCCCAGCGGAATTCGAAGCGCGCCTTGCTCAGCGCATTGTCGCGGATCTGTGCGCCGGGATGACCCTTGGCGAGATCGGAAGCATGCGCGGCGATCTTGTAGGCCATGATGCCGTCGCGCACGTCCTGGCGATTTGGTAATCCAAGATGTTCTTTCGGCGTCACATAGCAGAGCATTGCGCAGCCGTACCAGCCGATCATCGCCGCACCAATGGCTGATGTGATGTGGTCGTAGCCAGGCGCGATATCGGTGGTCAGCGGTCCGAGCGTGTAAAACGGCGCTTCGCCGCACTCGATCAGTTGCTTGTCCATGTTTTCCTTGATCAACTGCATCGGCACGTGGCCGGGGCCTTCGATCATGGTCTGCACGTCGTGTTTCCAGGCGATTTTGGTCAACTCGCCCAGCGCTTCAAGCTCGCCGAACTGCGCGGCGTCGTTGGCATCGGCGATACAGCCCGGACGCAGACCATCGCCCAGCGAGAAGGCCACATCGTAGGCCTTCATGATCTCGCAGATGTCTTCGAAATGCGTATAGAGGAAGTTTTCCTTGTGGTGGGCGAGGCACCATTTCGCCATGATCGAACCGCCGCGCGAGACGATGCCGGTGACGCGCTTGGCGGTGAGCGGCACATGGCGCAGCAGCACGCCCGCGTGGATAGTGAAGTAATCCACGCCCTGCTCGGCCTGTTCGATCAGCGTGTCGCGAAACATCTCCCAAGTGAGCTCTTCAGCGCGGCCGTCGACTTTTTCCAGCGCCTGATAGATCGGCACCGTACCGATCGGCACCGGCGAATTGCGGATGATCCATTCGCGGGTTTCGTGGATGTGCTTGCCGGTGCTGAGGTCCATTACCGTGTCGCCGCCCCAGCGGATCGCCCACACCAGTTTCTCCACTTCCTCGGCGATGCCGGAACTCACCGCGGAGTTGCCGATATTCGCGTTGATCTTGGTCAGGAAGTTGCGGCCGATGATCATCGGCTCGCTTTCCGGGTGGTTGATGTTGTTCGGCAGAATCGCGCGGCCGCGGGCGATCTCGTCGCGCACGAACTCGGGAGTGATGATCTTCTGGATATTCGCGCCGAACGCTTCGCCCGGATGCTGCTGCAGCAGATGCAGTTCGCGCACCGCATCGAGCCGCTGGTTCTCGCGAATCGCCACGTATTCCATTTCCGGGGTGACGATGCCGCGCTTGGCGTAATGCATCTGCGTGACGTTGGCGCCGCCGCCCTGATCAGTGCGCACGGCACGGCGCGGCAGCGCGCGATTAGGAAAACGCACGCTGTCGAGCTTGGCGTTGCCCTCGCGACCACGGCCGAATTCGGAACTCAGCGCGGCAAGACGCTCGGTGTCGCCGCGCTCTTCGATCCAGCGCGCGCGCAAGGGCGCGAGGCCGGCAGCAAGATCGATCGTCGCATCGGGGTCTGTATACGGGCCTGACGGGTCGTAAATGGTGACCGGCGCGTTGACTTCGCCGCCGAACAGCGTGGGCGTCTGCGCCAGCGCGACTTCGCGCATCGCGACGCGCAGATCGGGGCGCGAGCCCTCGACGAAGATCTTGCGTGAGCCGGGAATCGGCCGGGTCACGGATTCGGAAAGTTGATCGGTCTGCTGCAGCAGCGTGGTGGGCACGGCATTCATCGGCATTCGTCCTGTGGTGGCGCAATCTGTAGTGGCGCAATGTGTTGGACGAAGCGGGACGCGGCGCGGAAGCCATGGGCCTCCGGTGTCGCGAAGCTTCCCTACGCCGATATCAATCGGATCAGGTTCGAAGGGTCTGTCTCAATCGCAGGCCGGGCCCGCGATACCCCCGCTTCTGGCGAGTATTTGACCATGTCCCAGCGACGACAGCTAGACTAGCCAGGACACCCTGCCAGCCTCACGAAGGAGCCGCACTTGACGACACGCCGGATACGCGACTGGTTCGGTTGGCGCGGGCGACTGCGTCGGCGAGGCTTCTGGGCAAAAGCGCTTGTCAGCGCCCTCCTCTTCATCATGCTGTTTGTGGCTCTGCAGCGGCTGTTTGGCGAAGGCAGCACGTTGTTACTGTATCCACCGTTTTTCTCGGTATGGCTGTCGTTGATGGCCAGACGCCTGCACGACCAGGCGAAATCGGCCTGGTGGCTGTTCGTGGTCCTGGTACCGGTGCTGGGTCCGCTGGTGATGGCGTTTCTGTTGACGCTTGTCCGGGGTACCGATGGCGACAACCAGTACGGCGCAGACCCGATCACTGCAGGCCGCGATTATCTGAAGGTGACGATACATGCAGCGGAGTGATTCCACGCAGACTATCGTCAACGACGTGACCCGGCTGAATCCGGTCCCGGTCTGGGCGGTTGCGGTACCGGGCTCGGTCGAGGATGTTCAGGACGCGATAAGGCGCGCAGATGGCCCGATTTCGATCGGTGGCGGCCATTTCAGCATGGGCGGGCAAACCGCCAGCCCGGGCAGTCTGCATCTGGATATGCGTGGATTGAATCGCGTGATCCATTTCGATCCGCTGCAGCGCAGGATCCGGGTACAGGCCGGCATCCGCTGGTGCGATGTTCAGCGTTTCATCGATCCGCATGGCATGTCGGTGCAGATCATGCAGACCTATGCCAACTTCACAGTGGGCGGGTCGCTGAGCGTGAATGCGCATGGACGTTACGTCGGCCTCGGCCCACTGATTTTCTCGGTACGCGCGATCGGACTGATCCTCGCCGATGGCGCGTTCGTTGAAGCCACGGCCACTGAGCAGGCGGACCTGTTCCATGGCGCCATCGGCGGCTACGGCGGTCTGGGCGTGATCGTCGAAGCGGAACTTCAGCTGACCGAAAACACGCGGGTGGCGCGCGAGCACGCTTATCTTCCAGCGCAGGATTATCTGCGCCATTTCCGCCAGCACGTGCGCGATTCCGGTACGGCCGTCTTTCATAATGCCGATCTTTATCCGCCTGCCTACGATCATGTGCGCGCAGTCACCTGGCGACAAACACCGCTGGCGGCCACCGTCAAAGACCGCCTGCAGCCGCTGCGCGAGGTGTTCCCGCTGCACCGGCTTTTTTTCTGGGCGTTCACCGAAACCTTCGGCGGCAAATGGCGACGGCAACACATCTACGACCCGCTGCTCTATCTCGGCAACCCGGTGCATTGGCGCAATTACGAAGCCGGGTACGACGTGGCCGAACTGGAACCCACCTCACGCAAACGCAGCACCTACGTGCTGCAGGAATATTTCGTCCCGGTCGCGCATTTCGACGAATTCGTTCCGAAAATGGCCGAAATTCTCCAGCGGCATCGGGTCAATGCGGTCAATGTGTCGGTGCGTCATGCCTTACCGGATCCCGGATCGGTGATGGCATGGGCACGCGAAGAAGTCTTCGCCTTCGTGCTGTACCACAAACAGCGCACGCGCTCGAACGCCAAAGCCCGGGTGGCCGTCTGGACCCGCGAACTGATCGAAGCCGCACTGAGCTGCGGCGGCACCTACTATCTACCGTACCAGCCGCATGCGACCGCCGAACAGTTCCATCGCGCCTACCCGCGCGCCCGCGAGCTGTTCGCGCTCAAACGCCGCGTCGATCCGGATTTCCGCTGGCGCAATGTGCTCTGGGATCGTTATTACCCGCCGAACGAGGAGCAGACCATCGTGCCATCCAGCCCATCCTCCGAAACCGCGGCATCCAGATCGGAATCCGACTTCAAAACCGTCTACGGCGGCACGCGTGGCAACGACGATTTCTATCGTTTTCTGCAAAATATCTACCGACTGTATCCCGAGGACAGATTCCACGCGCTTATCCAGAGCGCCACACACTTGCACAGCAACGACGAATCGATCTACCGCACGCTGCAGGCGCAACTGCCGTCGATCAAACCCTTCCTGTCCGAACTCACCTACGCACTGCCTTCGCTGGGCAAGCAGAAGCGCGAAATGTCGCGGCAAACCCTGCAGCTATTGGGCGACCAGCGCGCGTTCGATGGCTATCTGGAGATCGGCAGCACCGGACGTTACGTCAGCGATCTGCGCAAGCATATTCAGCTAAGCGGCGATATCGTGCTGGTCAACGATGCCGCACCCGGCCATTCACCGGTGGATATCGTTGAACGCGGTGGCCTGCGAAAAATTGGACGGTTCGTGCCGCTGGAAGATTACGAGGTGATTCCTGCCGCGTCCGTCGCCGACATCAGCATCACGCTGGCGACCTGCTACATCGGCCTGCATCACATTCCGCTCGATCGTTTGGACAGCTTCATCGCTTCATTGCACCGGCTCGTCAAGCCCGGAGGCTGGCTGATCCTCCGCGATCACGATGTGACGGATCCGTACATGCAGGCGCTCGTCTCGCTGGCGCATGCCGTCTTCAACGCAGGCCTGGGCACGCCGTGGGAGACCAATGCCCGCGAGCTGCGCCATTTCCGTACGATCGACGCATGGATCGAGATCCTGGGCAGGCACGGTTTCGAGCACACCGGCCAGCGCCTGCTGCAGGATCATGATCCGACCATCAACACATTACTGGCGTTTCGTCGCCGATGACCCGACGCTTCCTCTCAATGCGGATTGCGATCTGCGCAACGGTCATCGCCGCAGCCTGCTGCTTTGCGCAAGCGCAGGTCGCTACCACAGCGACGGCGCAAACTCCGGCAGCGCTGCAGGTTCCTGCGGCCGATCGGCGCGGCGAGGAACAGACGTATCTGACATTCCCGGAATGGTTTCTGGTCTTCAGTCCGGCCGAATATGCGCAGATGCTGCGCGCGCGACCGTCCAGCGAATTCCCGTGGTTCGGCCATATCAGCCAGTTCTGGGACGCCTATCGGCACGTCTTCCGCGCCACCAGGAAGTATCCGTTCAACAGCGAATACCACACCATGATCTCGGTCATCGGCGTCAGTACCACGCTGGAATACGCGCTCAAGGGCAGCTACGAAACCCTGATCGGCCGTCTGACCGAACTCACCACGACGACCAACGCCACACCCGAGGATCGACTCGCGGCGAAGCAAGCACGGGACTATGTCGATTTCATTCGCGTCCGGCCATGGTACGAATTCGACTTCATCGCACCGCTGCACGCGCTGTGGGCAGACACGCCCTGGTGGGGGCCGCATGCGCTGCGCAAATGGGAGCGGCGCTATCTGCTGACCAGCGAGTGGACGATCAAAGCCGGCTACGCATGGTTGCTTGAGAAGGCGACGCACTCGAGCTTTGATCTACCCAGCGATGAAACGCTTGTTGTGGTCCATGGGCTTCCGGACAACATTGATGCGGCTCTCCCCGCACTGCGACGCATCAAGAACATGGACGACCGAAGCCTGATCGCGATACCGCGCTATCAGGCATTCACCGACTACGCGCAGTCCTTGGCGCGTAGAGGCTCCCAATTTGTCGAAATCGCGGGCAACCGCGGCGCTATCCTGACCAGTCTGATCGCACCATCCACATCATCAGTACCGCCGGGTGCGACGATCCTGTTCCGACAACCCATCGTGACCCGCCCGGGTTACGAGAGACGCATTATGGAGGTCAGGGTCGATCGCCTCAGCGGCGTCATGCGCGAACAGGACATCGAGCATGTCTTCGATTTTTAGCAGCGCATGTCGCTTCGGAATCCGCAGGATGGCGGCGCTTCATTGACGACATGTTTTTTATCCGGGCCGATGGATGATGGAAATTTCCATGGTTTTGGTTCCTGTTTGCAGTACGGCATTCCACTGCAGTCGTAAGAGTACTCACCATGCCCCACACCATGACCTGGCGCGACCGTCTGCGCTACCGCTTCGAGAACACCCTGTCGCGCGGCACCGTCGCCATCATCGGCTGGCTGGCGTCGATTTCGGTGACCATCGTACTGCTGGCCGCCACCGCCGCGATGGTGCTGGGCGTCCGTACCGACCCTACCGACCCCGACAGTCGCATGAACTTCGTCGAGGGCGCCTGGTACAGCCTGATGCGCACGCTCGACCCCGGAACGATGGGTGGCGATCAGGGCTGGCTGCTGCGCATGCTGATGCTTGCAGTCACGATCGGCGGCATCTTCATCGTCAGCATGCTGATCGGTACGATCACCTCCGGCCTGGAAGCGCAGCTGCATGAAATGCGCAAAGGCCGCTCGCGGGTGATCGAATCGAATCACACGCTGATTCTCGGCTGGTCCAGCAAAGTGTTCTCGATCATCGGCGAACTGCTGATCGCCAACGAAAATCAGAAGAAACCGTGCATCGTCATTCTGGCCGACCGCGACAAGGTCGAGATGGAAGACGAGATCCGCGCAAAATTTCCGAATACGAAAAATACCCGCGTGATCTGCCGCAGCGGCGATCCACTGGATCTCGATGATCTGGCGGTCGCCGCGCCGCACGAAGCGCGTTCGATCATCGTGCTGGCGCCGGACACCGAAAATCCGGACATCAGCGTCATCAAATCGGTGCTGGCGATCACCAACAATCCCGAGCGGCGCGAAGATTCATACCACATCGTTGCCGAGATCCGCGACGCGCACAACCTCGAAGCCGCGCATCTGGTTGGCGGCAAGGAAGCTGTGTTCGTGCAGGGCGCGGATCTGATCGCGCGCGTCACCGCACAGACCTGTCGCCAGTCCGGCCTGAGCGTGGTCTATACCGAGCTGCTGGATTTCGACGGCGCCGAAATCTATTTCACCCCGGCTGGCGGATTGTCCGGGCGAAACTATCGCGAAGTGCTGTCGAGCTTCGAAGATTCGGCAGTGATCGGGCTGATGCGCAGCGACGGCGAGGTGCAGATCAACCCGGTCATGGACACGCTGCTGATCGCCGGCGACCAGATCATCGCGATCAGCGAGGACGACGACACCCTCGTGCCATCGAAGACCGCACCACCCGCACCGGATACCTCGTGCATCGTCGAAGGCTCGAAAACCGAGCCCGTGCCCGAGCGCACGCTGATCCTCGGCTGGAACGAAAAAACCGAAGCGGTAATCCGCGAGCTGGACAATTACGTCGCTGCGGGCTCCAAGATCACTGTGATCCGCGCCTGGAGCGAGGACGAGGCCAGCCTCGCCGCCGCTTCTGCGCTGAAACGTCAGCGCATGGCGCTGGCGACCGGCGACATCGCCAGCCTGGCCACGCTTGAATGGGCGCGCGTCACCGACTACGACCACATCATCGTGATGAGCGACACCCGCCTGCCGGTGCAGGAAGCGGACGCGCAGACACTGATCTGTCTGCTGCATCTGCGCAACATCGCTGAAGCCAGCGGCAGGAACCTGAGCATCGTCAGCGAGATGATGGACCTGCGCAACCGCGCGCTGGCGCAGGTGGCGAAGGCCGACGACTTCATCGTCAGCGATACGCTGGTCAGCCTCATGCTGTCGCAGCTGTCGGAAAACAGGCATCTGGACCGCGTGTTCCGCACTCTATTCAGCGCCGACGGCTCGGAAATCTATATCCGTCCTGCGCGCGACTACATCGCGGCGGGGCATGAGGTCGATTTCCACACGGTGCTGGAAGCCGCTGCACGGCGCGGCGAAACCGCGATCGGTTATCGCATCGTCGCCGAAGGCGGCGACCCGACGCGCGGCTTCGGCGTGAAGGTCAATCCGAACAAGTCCGAGCGCATCCGGTTCGCAGCCGACGATCAGCTGATCGTGCTGGCCGAAGATTGACATCAGAGCCCAGGCCGCTTTCAGGCGGTATGGCTGCAGCTGGCAAACGGCTTGTCCCCTGTGGGAGCGGCGGCAGCGGCGACCTGAATCGCGGCTTCAATCAACGCAAGGATGCGTTGATCTTGGCCAGAACCTCGACCCCCGGACTTAATTCCGCCGCATTCAGCGCGTTGAGCGGGGCCTCGACGGTATTGAGATGCTGATGCAGATCGCCAGCGTCCGGGTCAACGTAGAGCAGCCCGGTCACGACTTCGCCGCGCGCATGATGCTGCTGGATGAAATTCATCGAGGCGATACGGTCGCGCGGATCGTAGTCCGCTTCCAGCTTGCGCAGACGCAGCACCGAGCCATCGTGCTGCTCGACAGTAATCGTGTTGCCCGGATCGTAATCGACGGCGATTTCGCTGCGCGGCAGCATCACGTCGAGTTGATTCACCGCGTCGTTGTGCTCGCGCACATAGTCGTAGCTCTTGGTGCTGCCGGCGTGGTTGTTGAAGGCCACGCACGGGCTGATCACGTCGATGAATGCGGTGCCGCGATGCGACAGCGCGCCCTTGATCAGCGGCACCAGCTGCTGCTTGTCGCCCGAAAAGCTGCGGCCAACGTAGCTTGCGCCCAACTGCAGCGCCATCGTGACCAGATCGAGCGGGCTGTCGGTGTTTGCAACCCCTTTTTTGGATACCGAACCCTGATCTGCCGTCGCCGAAAACTGGCCCTTGGTCAAGCCATAGACGCCATTGTTTTCGACGATGTACACCATGTTCACGCCGCGCCGGATCGCGTGCACGAACTGGCCGATGCCGATCGATGCCGAGTCGCCGTCGCCGGACACGCCCAGATAGATCAGATCGCGGTTGGCGAGGTTGGCGCCGGTCAGCACCGATGGCATGCGGCCGTGTACGGTGTTGAAGCCGTGCGACTGGCCCAGGAAATAATCCGGCGTCTTGCTGCTGCAGCCGATGCCCGACAGTTTGGCGACGCGATGCGGTTCGATATCCAGCTCCCAGCAGGCCTGGATGATCGCCGCCGAGATCGAGTCGTGCCCGCAGCCCGCGCACAGCGTGCTGATCTTGCCTTCGTAATCGCGACGGGTGAAGCCGATCGCATTGGGGGCCAGCGATGGGTGGTGCAGTTTGGGCTTGGTGAGATAAGTCATGACTCAGGCCACCTTGTCGCGTTGTTCGACTGGACGGATGCGATTGGTGATCGCATCGGCGATGAACCGCGCGGTGATCGGCGTGCCGTCGTAATGCAGCACCGCGATCAACCGCGCCGGATCGATGTCGAATTCGTTGACGATCAGGCTGCGCAGCTGAGCGTCGCGGTTCTGTTCGATCACGAACACCGCTTCGTGCGCATCGATGAATGCGCGCACCGACTCGGGGAACGGGAACGCGCGCAGGCGCAGCGTATCCAGCGGAATGTCCTGCGCCTGCAGACGCACGATGGCTTCCTGCATCGACGGGCTGGTCGAACCGAAATAAATGGCGCCGAATCTCGACGGCACCTCGGCCTGGCTTAGCACCGGCTGCGGAACCAGATGTTTCGCGGTCTCGAATTTCTGCAGCAGCCGCTGCATGTTGTACACATAATCCGCGCCGCGCTCGGAATACTGCGCCTGCGGGTTGCGCGAGGTGCCGCGGGTGAAATACGCGCCCTTGTCCGGATGGGTGCCCGGATAGGTGCGATACGGAATGCCGTCGCCGTCGATGTCCTTGTAGCGCGCGAATTCCTTGCCGGCCTGCAATTCGTCGTGGGTCAACACTTTGCCGCGGTCGTAGCTGCGCGCGTGGTCCCACACGAACGGGGCGCACAGCCGCTGGTTCATGCCGATGTCCAGATCCGTCATCACGAAGATCGGCGTCTGCAGCCGGTCGGCGAGATCCAGCGCCGCCGCGGAAAACGTGAAGCATTCGTGCGGATCTTCCGGAAACAGCAGCACATGCTTGGTATCGCCGTGCGATGCGTACGCGGCGGCGAGGATATCGGACTGCTGCGTGCGCGTCGGCATGCCGGTCGACGGGCCGCCGCGCTGCACGTCGATAATGGTGATCGGAATCTCGGCGAAATACGCCAGGCCGATGAATTCATTCATCAGCGATATGCCGGGCCCGGATGTGGTGGTAAAGGCGCGCGCGCCGTTCCAGCCGGCGCCGACCACCATGCCGATCGACGCGATTTCGTCCTCGGCCTGGATCATCGCGTAACGCGCCTGCCCTGCGCTGTCGGTGCGGTATGTCTGGCAGTACTTCTGGAACGCTTCGGCGAGCGACGACGACGGGGTGATCGGATACCACGCGCACACGGTCGCGCCGCCGTAGACGCAGCCGAGCGCGGCGGCGGCATTGCCTTCGACAAAAATCCTGTCGCCCACCGCATCGGCCTTTTGCACGCGCAGACCGATCGGACAAGGCAGATGCTGCAGCACCCAGTCGCGGCCGAGATGCAGCGCTTCGAGATTGGGCTTC